>CAZDXD010000047.1:0-9119 GCA_964509415.1 uncultured Treponemataceae bacterium | reverse complement strand
GCAAAGGACTGAAAATCCTTGTGTCGACAGTTCGATTCTGTCCGACGGCATCGGGGTTTCCCTCGTGGTTACCCGTCTCCTTAAAATGCCTATTTGCGGCGAAAGATTTTGAAAGCTGTTGTTTTTTACACTGAGGAGGCTTCTGCTCTGCTTGAAGCTGTATGCGGGGAGCTTAGAGGGCAGTCTTGCGACTGCTTTATACAGAAGATTACATCAAACACTTCAAAGACCATTCAGGAACAGTTTCTCCCGTTCCCTGAGAATGTCACTCACCTTGTCTTTGTCTTTCCGCCGGGCGAGTCTGACATTGTAAACATTAGCGTTTTTCTTTTCTTTGCAGGTTATTGCTTTGGCAGGAATCTCCGCGCTGTCGCCCTAAAGGTTGACGAGAAGTTTCCTGGCCCGCCTCAGTTTGAAAGCACCGCGACATTTGTCGACATAAAGGATCTTGCCTCATTTTTTATGGCGGAAGCTAAGCGCCTTGCTGACGAGAAGGTAGTGTCCTCTGCAAGGGCAAAGATTCTTGCGATGGGCATTCCGCTTTTTGCTGAAAACTTCATTGAATTTGCGGAAAAAGGAGACGCGGGGGTGTGCAGGCTCTTTTTGCAGGCGGGCTTTGACGCTAACATGAAGGATATGCGCGAAAATCCGCTTTTGACGCTCGCCGTGCGCGGGGGGAGTGCCGATGTTGTCAATGTTCTGCTTGACGGCGGGGCTGACATCAATGCGCCGTCGGGAGACCGCGGCTACTCCCCGCTAATGGACGCTGTTTACACAAAAAACATTGCTCTTGCCTCTTTGCTGCTTGAGCGCGGCGCCGATCCCAATATCAGGGGGCGCGACTTGCAGACAGCGGTGTGCATCGCGGCGGGGCGCGGAGACGAGAAAATGAGCGCCTTGTTGATGAAGCACAACGCCGATCCGACAATTCCAGACGCGCTAGGAATGTCCGCCGCGGGATACGCTAAGCTTTTCCATAACGAGGCGCTCTGCTCGCTCTTCGGACTATGAAATCCGTAGTGTTCGCAGGCGGCGGCACGGGTGGGCATATCTTTCCGGGCATTGCCGTCGCGGAGGCGCTTGCAAAAGGCGGCGCGATTCGGCTTTTTTGGATTGGCTCTTCATCAAGCAGGGACCGCGAAATGGTAGAGGCTTCGGGGCTCGGCATAACATTTTACGCTGTTCCATCGGGCAAGCTGCGCAGGTATTTTAGCTTAAAAAATATAGCCGACGTTTTCAAGATTGCGGCGGGGTTCTTTTGCTCGCTTGCCATTCTAAAGAAAATAAAACCCAATGTGCTTTTTTCTAAAGGAGGCTTTGCAAGCGTGCCCCCTTGCTACGCCGCCAAAGCATTGAAGATTCCCATTGTAACGCACGAAAGCGACTTTTCGCCCGGCCTTGCAACAAGGCTCAACGCCAAAGTAGCAGACCGCATTCTGCTTTCATACGGCGAAAGCGCCGGCTTTTTGCCTCAAGCTCTAAGAAGCCGCTGCGCGATTGCGGGCAACCCCGTGCGTGAGCGCTTTTTTTTAGCGTCGCCTGAACGCGGTAAGGAGTTTGTCGGCATAAAGTCAGCAGACCCTGTGATTTTAGTGCTTGGAGGAAGCGCGGGTGCTGAAAGCGTTAATCTCATCGTTCTTTCGTGCATAAAGGAGCTGTGCCGGGAGTTTATTGTTGTTCACCAAACGGGCGGAAAAACTGCAAACGCGCCTCAAGAAGACCTTGCCGCCGCCGAGGAGATGAAAGCCGCGGGGCGCTACTTTGATTTTAGTTTTATATCCGCTGAAATGCCCGACGTTCTTGCCGCCGCCGACCTTGTAATTTCAAGAGCAGGGGCAAGCGCCGTCTGGGAATGCGCCGCGGCGGGTAAGCCCATGCTTCTTATTCCGCTAGAAAAAGGCTCTTCGCGCGGCGACCAGATAGAAAACGCTGCTTGGTTTGAAAAGCGCGGGGCGGCGGTTGTGTTTTCCGAAAGCGGCGCAACGTCTGAAAAGCTAAAAGAAGCGGTCTTCTCGCTTTTTGGCGCAGAAGATGGAACGCGCAAGGCGGATTTGATGGCAAAGGCGGCGGCAGCCTGTGCCGGGGGAGAGTCGCGCAGCGCGGAGCAAATAGCCGAAATCCTTAGAAGCGTGTCGGGGGAGAAAGCAAAGTGACCACTGTGTCTTTTTCAGCTTTTGATATTGTTCTTTTTATCGCGATTCTTTTTTTTACTGTGCGCGGCGCGATTAAAGGATTTGTGGATGAGTTTTTTTCAAAGGCGGCTGTTATTGCCGCTTGCATTGCGGCGGTGCTTTTTTTCCGCGCCCTTAGCCCCGCGGTTTCGCAAATAACGGGGCAGGATTCCCTTTCAGGGATTATATCTTTTCTTTTGATTTTTGTTGTGGTGTATTTTGTTATAAAAATTGTGCAGAGGGTTATAAGCGGCGCGTTTGTCAATGTTTCAATGAAAAACCTTGACCGCGCGCTGGGCTTTTTTCTTGGAATTGCCGAGGGCCTTCTTGTTTCGCTTGTTGTTGTTGTGGTTCTTGTTCAGCAGCCGTTTTTCGATGTTTCTTCTCTTCTTGCAGGAAGTTTCTTTTCAGAGCTGTTCAGCCCGTTTTCGGGGTTTGATATAGCGGCGGCAGTGCCACAGGCTCTTAAGGACATGCTGTGATTTTCGCGCTGTGATTTATTGTGTTTGAAAATCTGATTGCGCAGCCTTCGTCTGAAGTTATCTCTTCCGATATTCTTGCCGGGACATTTCCGCAGGCTGTCTTGTTTTCAGGTCCCGCCTTTTCGGGGAAACTCACCGCCGCCCTTGAAGCGGCGCGCGTTCTTTCTTGCGAGGAGGGAAGGGCTGAGTGGAATTGCGCGTGCCCTTCGTGCGCGGCGCAAAGGGAGCTTGCCTCGCCTGACACGTTGATTATGGGCGCGAGAAGCTGCTCCCCTGAAATAAGGGCTGCCGCCGCGTCCTTTCTTGCAAGCCTTGAGCCGCATCCCGCGCTGCGCTATCTTTTTGTCAGGGCGGTGCGGAAACTCACCCTGCGCTTTAGTCCCGTTTTTGTGGAAAATGCCGACGCGAAGTACGCTAAAGCTGTGCCGCTTCTTGCGGACATTAACGAAGCGCTTGAAGAGCTTTCTTCCCTCGATATTGAGCGCGGGGCGCTTGAGAAAACCGTAGGCAAAATTGCAGACGCGGCCTGCAAGCTCGACGAGGGCTTTCTCTACTCTTCTATCCCCGTGAACGCGGTGAGGAGCGTTTCCTCTTGGCTTCGCGTAAAGCCCGCGGGCAAGGTTAAGGCGCTTGTTATTGAAAATGCCGATACCATGCAGGATTCCGCGCGGAACGCCCTTCTTAAAATCCTTGAAGAGCCGCCCGAATCGGTGCATTTTATTCTAACGGCAGAGAAAAAGTCAGCCGTAATGCCTACAATCCTTTCCCGCGTTAGGAATTATTCTTTTGTGGAAAGAGCCGCTGATGCGCAGGCTGAAGTGTTACGCCGCGTTTTTAAGGCAAGCCCTGCGGCGGGAGAGACGGTTTCTTCCTATGTAAATGAGTTTTTACCTGTCAAGCCTTCTGACATTGAGGTTTGCGCAATGCGCTTTGTATTTGCGCTTTCAGATGGCGCGGGCGGCGCTCTTTCTGAAATGCGCGGAATGCGTTCTGTTTTGGCGGAACACTCTAGCGCCCTTTCCGCGATTTCAGCGAGAGAGCTTTCAGCGGCCTTGAATGGCTTTAAGCCCGCCGCCGTATGGAATTTGTTTTTAGCGTCTTTGCTTGGCTTAATCCGCCGCGCCGCGCGAAGTTCTTTTATATCGCCCCGCGAAACTGAAACTCTGCGCAGGTGGATTTGCGCCGTAAAGCAGGCGCGAGATGCCGTTTTTGTGTTTAACCTTTCGCCTGCCGCTTCTCTTGAAAGGCTTGAGTATGAATTGCGCTCCTGCGCAGTATAAAGATTTGAGGCGCATATGAATAGCGATGTTTGCAAAGGCGGGAAGTTCCGTTTGGTTTCTTTAGGCGAAATCTTGATAGACTTTACGCCTGCGGGCTCTGGCTTTGACGCGGAAAGCGGCAATCCGCTTTTTGTGCAAAACCCAGGCGGCGCGCCTGCGAATGTTCTTGCCTGCTTTTCAAAGCTAGGCGGTAGCTCCGCATTTATAGGCGCCGCGGGAAAAGACGCTTTCGGCTTTTTTCTAAAGGACGCGCTTGAAAAGGCGGGCGTTGACTGCGGCGCTTTCGTTTTTAAGGATGACGTTCTAACCACGTTGGCGTTTGTAAACCTTTCGCCTTCGGGGGAGCGGAGCTTTACCTTTTGCCGCAAGCCCGGCGCTGATACGCGCATTTCAGAAAGCGATATTCCAGCGGACATTTTTGAAAGCTGCTCCGTCTTTCATTTTGGAAGCCTTTCGATGACAGATGAGCCCGCCCGCGCCGCTACCTTTGCCGCAATAAAGCGGGCAAGGGCGGCGGGGGCTATTATCTCCTTTGACCCTAACTGGCGGCCGTCTCTTTGGCCAAGCGATGAGGCGGCGGCTAACGCAATGCGAAAGGGGCTTGAATGCGCCGATCTTCTAAAGGTTTCGGAAGAGGAGGCGGTGCTAATCTCTGGCGAGGCGGACAGAATGAAGGCGGGGGCCTCCCTTGCAGAGACTGTGCCGCTTGTCGTGATGACGTTAGGCGCGGAGGGCTGCATCTACTTTAGAAAGGGGCACACCGATGAAGCGCAAGTTCTCCCCACCTTTCCTGTTAATGTGGTTGACACGACAGGGGCAGGAGACGCCTTTTGGGGCGCGTTCCTCTATTTTTTGCTTGCCCGCAACTTTGCCGGTGTTGCAAGCGAGAGTGGCCTCCGCGAGGCTTTGCCCGCTATTCTTTCTTCTATTGATAAGAGTGAGCTTTTGGCGCTTTGCACTCTCGCAAACGCGGCGGGCAGCCTTTGCGCCTCAAAGAAGGGCGCAATCCCAGCGTTGCCTACGCTTGCGGAAATTGAAGGGTTAGCGCTTGGCTCTATATTAAGGAGATATACTTAAATGAATAATGCGGACGGCAACACGCAAATAACAAAAGGAAAGAAGCTCGGCGTTGTAACGTGGTTTGGCGGCACAAATTACGGGACAAATTTTCAAGCCTTTGCGTTGTTAAAGGTTTTGCAAGATTATGGCTATGACGCGAAAGCTATTCGTTGCCGCGTTAATCCTTGCAGCAAGATGTCAAGAGCCCGCATCGAGCTAATGCTGTCTTATTTGGGGCTGCTGCGCCTTGTATGGGCAACACGCAAAGCGTTGTTCTGGCCATTGAGCAGGCGAAAAAAGCTAAATGCCTTTGGGCAAGAGAGGCAAATTTGAAGATGTTTACTCGACAGGCATAAAAAGCATAATACTTGTTCAAGCAGATAATGAAGAGGATATTGAAAGCTTTGCCGGCGGGCGCGTGTATAAAGATGGATGCCCTAAGGAGTTTTTGCAGTTGCTAAACGCTTGCGACTTTGTTTGCACGGATTCCTTTCATGGCACGGTGCTTTCCATCAACTTTAAGAAGCCGTTTGTTGAGTTTATACGCTTTAATGACTCTAACCCTAATTCGCAGAACTCGCGCGTTTACGATGTGTTAGCTCATTACGGGCTAATGGGGCAAATCTACAATAAGGAAAGCGATGAGTGGCTAGGCCTCTACAACGAGAGCAGAGCTCCAGAACAAGGGGGGGGGGCATTACACAAGAGTAGAAGCCCTTTTGAACGCCGACAGGGAGCGCTCCCTTCGTTACCTAATCGATGCGATCGAGTCTTGAAAAAAGGCAGCTCTGACATAGATACCTTTCCCACCTTCTGCTTGTTTACTACAATAAATAGCAAACGCAAAAACGTTTAACGCAATTGCTCTGGAGATTGTTATGCTTCTTAAAAACCCAAAAAGAATGGACGCTCCGTGCGGGAGTGCCGTTTTACATTTTCTTCTATCAACATTTGCGGCTGCGCTTATTCTCGCGGCTCTTTCCTCGTGCGCTTCTTTGGGGACAAGGCCTTCCGCCACGCTTCCGCAGAATCCTGATATTGTAAGCGGAACGCTCGAAAATGGCATGAGCTATCAGATTCTTGCTAACGGCGAGCCTGAAAACCGCATTTTCTTGCGCCTTGTGGTAAAGGCTGGATCTGTTCTTGAAGAAGACGACCAGCGGGGAGTCGCGCATTTGATAGAACACATGGCGTTTAACGGAACGGAGCACTTTAAGGAAAACGAGCTAATTGATTATTTTGAATCCATAGGAATGACATTCGGACCAGAGGTAAATGCCTATACTTCTGCCGATGAGACAGTCTTTATGCTTGAAATTCCTTCGGATAACCCTTCCGCGCTTGAAACGGCGCTTCTGGTTTTAAGCGACTGGGCTTTTGCCATTTCCTTTGACCCCGTGGAACTTGAAAAGGAGCGCGGCGTTGTAATAGAAGAGTGGCGGCTCGGTCGCGGGGCTTCGGGCAGACTGCGGGACGCGCAGCTCCCCCTTCTTTACGAAGGCTCTCGCTACGCGGAAAGGTCTCCGATAGGCGACCCTGAAATAATCCGCACAATTTCGCGCGAGCGCGTTGTCGACTTTTACGAAGCTTGGTACCGCCCTGAATTGATGACAGCAATTATCGTTGGCGATTGTGAGCCGGCGGAGGTTGAAGCCGCCGTCAAGGAGATTCTCGGCGCTGTGCCTTCAAAGGAGGCAGCTGCGCTTCCCTCATTTGGTATTCCAATAAGAGAAGAGCCTGCCGCTCAAGTTGTGCGGGACCCTGAAATTTCGTACACAACAATCCAGATTGTAAGCCAGTGCGCTCCTGTTTCTTCCCGCACGGTAGGTGATTTTAAGGACAATCTTGTACGCCGAATGCTTTTTTCTATTTTTAACGAGCGCCTTGCCGAATCCCTCCTCCTTGCGGACACCCCGCTCCTTGACGCGGGCGCGGGCGTTTCCCTGCACGGAAGAAAGGCGGCCTATCCATACGCCGCCGCGGTGCCAAAGCCCGGTATGTTTGCAGAGGGCTTTAGCTTTATAATGGAGAAAGTCGAGCAACTTAGGCAATGGGGGGTAACGGAGAATGAGGCCGAGCGCGCCCGTGTTAATTTCCTTGCCTCCGCGGAGCAGAGCTATCGCAACCGCGACAAAACGTCCTCGTCATCGCTTGCCTCCTCGCTTCTTGCTTCCGCGCTTTACGATGAGCCTTCAGTTTCCACAGAAGATTCCTACAGGCTTTATGCGCGCATAATCCCTGAAATTACCGTGCAAGATTTGAACGAGGCTGTGCGCCGCTATTTTCCAGGAAGGGGAACGCTTCTTCTGGTGAGCGCGCTGGAAGGAACCGCTGCGGCTGACATTCCTTCAGAAGATGAGCTTATGCGAATGTGGCAGGAATGGATGCCGCCCGCTGATCTTGCGCCCTACTCTGATGACGAGCTTGAAAAGCCACTCTTTGACGAGGCGGCGCTCGTGCCGGGAGAAATCCTTTCTGTGGAGATTGCAGCTTCCGCCGATGAGGGAAGCGAGCTTGGCGACATTGAAGTGTGGACGCTTTCTAATGGCGCTAAAGTTATAGCGAATCCTACGTCTTTCAGGCAGGATGAAATTCTTTTTTCGGCGTACAGCCCCGGAGGTCTTTCGCTTGTTTCTGACGAGGATTTTGTCTCCGCCTCTGTCGCGGCGGTCTTCGCCGAAGCTTCAGGGCTAAACGGCTTTACTTCCTCGCAGTTTGAAAAAAAGCTCGCGGGCAAAGCCGTCTCCCTCTCTCTTTCCATTGACAGCGGTTGGGAATCAATGTCAGGTAGCTCTTCAAACAGCGACCTTGAAACGCTTTTTCAGCTTATAAACCTTTCGTTTACCGCGCCCTATTTTACTGACGATGCGTGGGCAGTTCTCGTTTCTTCTTTTGAAACAGAGGCGGTGCAGCGGCTTGCCTCCCCCACGGAGCGGCTTTCCGATGCGATAATGCGTCTGCGGTACGGCGACAACATTCGCTTTAAGAACATAACCCCTGAAATGGCAGCCGCGCTTGACCGCTCGACGGCGGAAAGAATCTACAGGGAACGCTTTGCTGACGCGAGCGACTTTGTCTTTGTCTTTACGGGCAGCTTTGAAAGGAATGAGCTCATGGACTTTGCGGCAAAGTATCTCGCGGGGCTTCCTTCTTCTGGCGGTGCGGCAAGGGAAAAGGCGGACATTTCGCTCTTTCCGCCGTTCCCCGAAGGAATCAGCAAGGAGACAGTGCGAGCAGGCATTGAAGAGCAGGCGAGGGTTTTTATCTCTTTCGGTGGAATAATCGAGCCTGAACTTGAGGACTTCGCGCTTTTTGAAAGCTTCTGCCTTCTTCTTGATATAAGACTGCGCGAGCTTGTGCGCGAGGAGCTAAGCGGCACATACGGCATTTCCGCCTACGGGGGCTTGAGCGTATTGCCGCGTTCCGATGACGGAAAGCTTAGGCAGTTTACGCTTTCAATTCAATTTGGCTGCGCCCCCGATTCCTGGCAGAGGCTTCTTGACGCGGTCTTTGCGGAGCTTGCCTCTTTAAGCTCATCGCCTGCTTCTCAAGCTGACATTGGCAAGGTTTCCGAAACATACCGCCGCACGCTTGAAACGGGTCTAAAGAGTAACTCCTTTGTGCATTCCTGCATTTTAAGCGCGATAAGGCGCGGGGTTGTAGCGGACTCTCCCGAAGCAGCTTTAACCCTTGCGGAGGCAGGTGAAAAAATAACAGCCGAAAAGCTCCTCAAGATGGCTCAAACTTACATCCGCCCTGAAAACTTTATACAGGCGGTGCTTGTGCCGGAGGGTTATGCGGAGTAAGGCGGGAAGAGCTTGGAGCTATGAGCTTGGGATTCACCTTTGTTGACAAAAAAAAAAATATCTGGTAGCATTGCCCGATGTGCTTGCAAAATTTGCTCCTATAGCTCAGACGGCAGAGCGCAACCATGGTAAGGTTGAGGTCAACAGTTCGATTCTGTTTGGGAGCTTTTGATTTGCAAAGGCAGGAGGGAAATATGGCGTCCAAAAGGCAGGTTGTAGAGCTAATTGCGCTTCAGTGCACGGAGTGCAAGCGCAAAAACTACACTACAAAGAAGAACCGCAGGAATATGCAGGGCAAGCTTGAGCTCAACAAGTACTGCC
>CAZDXD010000046.1:0-9226 GCA_964509415.1 uncultured Treponemataceae bacterium | reverse complement strand
AGCGGGCTGCGCTGCGCGATTCGCTAGTAGATAATTCTGTAAATAAAAATCCCAGTACCCAGTGCTGCGTGCTGCGTGCTGCGTGCTAAGCAGTGCCAAGCGCTCGGCACTACTCAGCACTGGTCACTGGATACAGGCATCTTATCGCCGATATACGGACGCGGAATAGGCTATTCCACGCCACGGAGTAAGCTATTCCGCGTTGCGTAGTAGCCTATTCCACGCGAGATAATCGCCCATTTTCTTTTCGATAATCGTCGATTATCTTTTCGATAATCGCTTATTTTCGTTTTGAAAGTCAGCTAACAGCTCTCAGCAGCTAGGAGGAAGTGAAAAAAGGGCTTGCTATTTAGGGAATGGTAGACTAGTAGACTAAATTTCGGTCAAAATTCAATCACGATTATGACCGTAATTCAATCGCATTTACGGTCGAAATTCAGGCAGGCTCCCAGCTCTAAGCTCTAATCATCCCATTCCCCTGCAAAGACAATTTCGCTCTCAAGGGCAAAGCCTGTTTTTTCAAGGACGATGGCGGCGGTCTTTTCCATTAGGCGGCGAATGTCCGAAGCGGTTGCGCCGCCCTTGTTGACAATGATGTTGCCGTGCCAAGGAGCTATCATTGCCCCGCCTTCCTCCATTCCGCGAAGCCCCGCCTCGTCAATAATCGCGCCGGTTGGCTTCCCAAACGCTCTGTTGTTCTTGAAAGCGCTGCCCGCCGAAGGCAGCCTGAAATGTCCCTTTTCCTCCCTGTCCCTGCGGCATTGAGCCGCCTCCGCCAAAAGGACTGATCTTTCCCCGCGCTCAAGGCGGAAAAGCACGGAAGTCAGCACGCAAAAATCCTCCTGGCAGGGTGAAAACGCGCCAAAGCAACTTGCCGCGCGCGCTTCACCCTGATTGAAGGGAGAGCGCTTGTAACCCCATTCCTCCGCGCTAAAGGCTTTTTGCTCTATCGTCGCGCTGACAGAGCCGCCCGAAATGCGGAAGCGCAGGAACTCGGCGCCTGCAAACGCATCGGAAACGGATGCGCCGTAGCAGCGGGCATTCATAAAGGCGGCTCCGCCTGCGCTTCCCGGCAACCCTGCGAATTTTTCAAGGCCGGAAAAGCCTTCGTTTATGGAAAAGTCTACAGCCTTGTCCATCGGGCAGCCCGCCTCGCAGCGCAAGCGGAACTCGCTGCCGCTTTCAGGGGCGGCGGGCTCAAAAGAAACGTTATCAAGAAGCGCCGTGGAAACTACAGCTCCGCGAAAGCCCTTGTCGGAAAAAAGCACGTTTGAGCCCGCGCCTAGAATAAAGACAGGCACCGCATTTTTAAGGAAAAAGATGAGGAACTCTTTCAGCTCTTCTATGGAAGAAGGCAGGGCGAAAATGTCGGCGGGGCCTCCTGCTCTAAATGAGGTGCATTCGCTCATGTTTCTTCCATATACAATGCGCTTTTCTGCCGTTGCGCGGGGAAAGGCGGCTTCCGTTTTTATCTTGCTATTTTCCGCCATTTTGCGTAAATTACTCATGCTTTAATCGCGTTAAAATATACACCAGCGCGGGTGTTTTTCATAGCAGGAACAGGACACCGCGGGCGCAGCAATCTACGGAGGAATTTATGCCGCTTACGCTGTACAATACAATGGGACGGCGCATGGAAGTTTTTACGCCCGTAAAGCCAGGCGAAGCGTCCTTTTACGGCTGCGGTCCTACCGTATACAATTACGCGCACATTGGCAATTTGCGCGCGTATGTTTTTCAGGACATTCTCGCGCGGACTTTGCGCTTTTTGGGCTACAAGGTTACGCACGTTATGAACATCACCGATGTCGGCCACCTTACGGGCGATGACGACAGCGGCGAGGACAAAATGGCGAAAAGCGCGGCGGAAAAAGGCAAGAGCGTTCTTGAAATCGCTGAAATGTACACAGATGCCTTTTTCCACGACACTGAAAGGCTTAATATCCTCAAGCCCGACATTGTTTGCCGCGCGACAGAGCACATCGATGACATGATAGCCCTCATAAAGCGGCTTGAAGAGCGCGGGCACACGTACAGCGCAGGGGGAAACCTCTATTACGACGTGTCGTCTTTTCCAGATTACGGAAAGCTAGCAGGCCTAAACCTTGCCGACTTAAAAGCCGGCGCGAGGACTGATGTTGATGAAAACAAGAGGAGCCCGTTTGACTTTGCCCTTTGGTTTACAAAGAGCAAGTTTGAAAACCAAGCGCTCCTCTGGGACTCGCCTTGGGGAAGGGGATACCCCGGCTGGCACATAGAATGCTCCGCGATGAGCATGAAGTACTTGGGCGAGCACTTTGACATTCACACAGGGGGAATTGACCACATTCCCATTCACCACACAAACGAGATTGCGCAGTCAGAGGGCGCAACGGGGAAAAAGTGGGTTAATTACTGGCTTCACAACGAGTTTCTCGTCATGAACAAGGAGAAAATGTCAAAGTCTTCGGGGGATTTTCTCACGCTCGACCGCCTGATTGAAGCGGGCTATGAGGGCGCGGATTACAGGCTTTTTTTGCTTGGCGGGCACTACAGAAGCCAGCTTGCGTTTTCGTGGCAGTCGATGGATAGCGCAAAGAGCGCGCGCAAAAGCCTGCTTGCAAGGGTTAGCCGCCTTATTGAAGCTGCAAAGGCAGAGAATGTGCAAGGCGCTGCCCCTTTCATGGAGTATTGCGAGAAAGCAAAAGAGCGCCTAGACGCTTTTCGCGCGGCGCTAGAAAAAGACTTGAACACGCCGGTTGCTCTTTCGGAGCTTCAGGCAGCGGTGAAAGACGGTCTTTCTGGGGAAATTCCCGCGGTGCAGGCGCTTAAACTTATAGAAGAGATGGATAGCGTTCTTGGGCTAGATATAATCGCCGAAGCCGAAAAAAGGCTAAATGCCAATCAGCAGGCAGGCGATGGCGGTTCTGCACCCCTTTCTGCCGAAGATGTGAGCCGCATTGAAGCCCTTATTGAAGAGCGCGCCGCCGCTAAAAAGGAAAAAAACTGGGCAAGAGCCGACGAGATAAGGCAAAAGCTCTCCGATGAAGGCGTTTTGCTTGAGGACAGACCCGGCGGCACAGTGTGGAAACTTGCAGTGGACAGAAGTCTGTAACCGGCGGGAGATTGATTTGTTTGAAGTGCAAAAGCCGCTTAGGGCCGCTGACGAGAAAGACTTTAAGGAGATTTACGCCGCTGTAATGCCGGTTATCTTTAGGGTTGCGTACAGGGTTGTGGGGAGCGAGGAAGCGGCTGAAGACTTGTGCCACGACGCGCTTATTAAGATGACGGAAAAGGATATGTCCTTTCCTTCTATTAATGATGCAAAGTACTGGCTTATTCGCGTTGTGAAAAACGCCTCTCTTAATTATGCCAAGCGCAAAACAAGGGAAAAGCGGGCGTACGAGAGGGCGCTGAAAGAAAGCCGCAAGTCGGCGGATTCGGGCGAAACGGAGCTCCTTAAAGGCGATGCCATTGAAGTTGTAAAGGCCGCGCTTGAAAAGCTGCCTGATAACTTGAGAATTGTGCTGCAGCTTAAAGAGTATGGCGAGTTGAATTATAAAGAGATTGGACGTATTCTTGGGATTACAGAAGGGAACGTAAAGGTTCGCGTTTTCAGAGCGCGGGAGCAGCTTTCAAAGCTGATAGGAGAGGATGATGTCTACATGCCCTGACACAGATCTTTATTCCGCATACGTTGACGGTGAAATTCCTTCGCCATGGAAGGAAAAGCTCGAAGAGCACCTTGCATCTTGCGCAAGTTGCCGCGAGGTTGAAAAGCGCTATAGAGCCATGCGTGAGGCGGTGCAAAAAGCAGATGCGGATACCCCTCTTGCCGGCATGGAATTTCTTGAAAGTTCCTTTAGAAAACTTTCCCCGCGCTGGGAAATTGCAGCGGAAAAAGCAGTGGCGGAGCGCGCCGCCTTCCGCCCGGCAGTTAGCCGCAAATCCGTAACAATCCGCTATTTTGCCCTTGCCGCCATGTTCCTTGTCGCTGCCTTTGTGCCGTCCTTTTTTGCCGTAAAGACAATGGAGGGACGCATGTCTGAATCGCCTTCCATGCAGACCGCGCAGCAGAACAGCTCAAGCAGCGTGTTTCTTTCAGGGCTTCAAAGCGGCGGTGATTACAGAATGCAGCAGCCTACGGTCGGAGGCGGCACGCTTTATGTGACGGCGGGCGCGGCGCAAAACGGAGCGGATTTTACCCTGATTAACCGCGCGAGAATGTTCTCGCAGGACAAGGAAATGTTTTCTTCTTCCGGTAACGGGTATGTAATTATACGCTTGCCGGAAATGGTACGCTTTGGTGGCAGCGGGGCTCCTGAAAGAGAGCGGGAGCGCCCCGAAATGGAAAGGGGCTTTTCACCTATGCAGCCGCAGGAAGAAAGGCACGGGGAGTCCGGATATATTATAAACGTCAGCCAGCAGTGACTGCAAGCTTCTGATGTTTGAAAGACTTAAAATCCTTCTTTTAAGCTCAGGGATAGCCCGGCTTTTATGCATAATTCTATTCTTTGGTCTGCTTTCTGTGGCAGCCGCGGTTTTTTCCGGCTTTAATAAAAAGCCGCCTGAACTTACAGCCATTGTTCCCGCGGTAAGCAGCGTGGGCGAAGTCGTGTCTATAGAAGGAAGCGGCTTTGGAGACGAGCGCGGCGACGGATGGGTTGAAATATCCGGCACAAGGGTTTCTTCAAGCGCATATGTAAGCTGGAGCGACAGTTGCATAAAGATTGTTGTTCCCGAAAACTACTCGGACGGGCTTCTTCGCGTTCACTCAAGAAGCGGCAAAAGCAATGTTCTTGTTCTTTCTAAAAAAGAAAACATTCCGCAGGAAGCAACAGTTTCAGCCATCACTTCTCCCGTTATCCACAGCATCAATCCATCGCAGGGGAACATTGGCGGCGTTCTTGCAATCTACGGCGCGAATTTTGGAATAACGCGGGAAAACTCTGTTGTGCTGTTTACAAAAATGCAAGAAGCGGGAACGCGGTCTTATTCGGACAGGGAAACGGCTTCCCGTCCGCTTATAGTTCAGGATGACAGCACTTTTGGATATGACTTCTGGAGCGATCAGGAAATCCGCGTGAGAATCCCCGACGGGGCGGCATCGGGGCCTGTTTATGTGCAGACAGGCAGGGGAATGAGCGCGCCTGCGGATTTAAGAATAACGGGAATGCCTGGCACAAAACTTTTTGCAAATCAGCGCGTTTACCTTATTTCTATGGATATGGAAATTACAAATGTTGAGGCGGCTAACGGTTCGCAGATTTTAATCCGCGTTCCGCGCCCGCTTGCAAGCGCGGCTCAGCAAAACGTAAGGGTTCAGGAGTCAGAACCGGCTCCGTATATTGAAGACTATCTCGGCACAATTCTCCATCAATTTGAAAACATCAGAAATGGAAACAGAATTGCAATTCACCACACATTCACGTTGACAAACTGCGATATTCTGACAGACATTGACGCGCGGCAGGTCGGGCAGTATGATTCCTCAAGTTCCCTTCACAGGGCATACACTGCGCCTGATAGCCTTGTGCCTTCGGATGCGGATGAAATTGCAGAAGCGCTTGCCTCTGTCCCCGACGGCGGCAACTCCAATCCGTACAGGAGGGCGCGCGCGATTTACAACTGGCTTCTTGAAAATATCCAATATGCCGCCGTTTCTAACCGCGGCAGAAGCCCGCTTGAAGCGCTTAATGCAGGCTCAGGCGATGCCTATGACATGGCAATTCTTTTTTGCGCCATGGCAAGGGCTTCTGGGATTCCAGCTGTCCCGATTGCAGGCATTGTTGTCGATCCAGACCAGAGGAGCATTCCGCACTGGTGGGCTGAGTTTTATATTGAAAACTTCGGCTGGGTTCCCGTTGACATTGGAATGGCGGCAGGAATCCCGTATCAGGCTGATCGCGGGGACGCGGAGTCGGCGGACTGGTATTTTGGAAACATTGACGGAAACCGCGTTGCGTTTTCAAGAGGCTTAAATTATCAAACCCCAATGAGCGCCGGCGGAAAAATCGTTGGATATCCTCGTTCTTTCTCTTTTCAGAGAATATGGGAAGAATCCAATGAAAGCATAGCAGGCTATACTTCTTTCTGGAACACTCCGCAGGCAGCGGGCGTTTACTAATTTGCAAGGAGACCGTGCATGGTAAAAGTTTTATCTGTTGGAGGATCGATTATAGCGCCGGACAAGCCGGATACAGCTTTTCTTAAAGATTTTTCTGCCTTAATTCATAAGTGGCTAACAGCTGACAATTCCAGAAAGCTAATCTTGGTTGCAGGAGGCGGCGGCATTGCTCGCGTTTACCAGCAGGCGCTTAAAGCTGTCTCGCCCGCTTCTGCCAATGATTCCTCGGATTGGATTGGCATTATGGCTACAAGGCTTAACGCCCAGCTCTTAAAAGCGGTTTTTGCGGATATGTGCCCGGGCGACGTTGTTCATAATCCTACGGAGACAGCGATTTTTTCGGGGCGAATTATGGTTGCAGCGGGGTGGAAGCCTGGCTTTTCCACTGACAACGACGCGGTTATTCTTGCGGAAAGGTTTTCTGCGGATACAGTGGTTAATCTTTCCAATATAAAGAAGGTTTATACGGACGACCCGAAAAAGAACCCCGATGCCAAGCCGATTGACCGCATTTCTTGGAAAGATTTCCGAGAAATGATTGGAAACGAGTGGACACCAGGGAAAAACGTGCCTTTTGACCCTGTTGCAAGTATGCATGCGGAAAATGCAGGCATAAGGGTAATTTGCGCTGACGGCAAGAACCTTGAAAACTTAGGCGCAATCCTTGAAGACAGGGAATTTGAAGGCACAGTAATCGGCTGATTTTCAGGACAGCGCGGTCATGTACATGCGCCCAAGGATAGCAAAAAGCTTATTCCCGTATTCAGGGTCTGCCGCCCATGTTCCGGCAAGAGCGAAAATGTCTGGCGACTTGCCTTTGGGATTTATCCATTTATAGCGCGGATCTACAAGGCTTCCGCGCAGAGGCTCAGACGTGCCGTATCCCTTTAAGTGCTGAATATGAGCGCGAATGCCTGTTCTTTCGTCAGGAAAGGAAAGCCCCGTCTCATCAGGACCAATCGCGCCCAGCCCGCAGAAGTTATTCATGTCTTCCGTAACAAGGCCGCCAAAGCGCAAAAAACCTGTTTCAAGGCACATTTGTGCGAAGGCAATGTCAGAATTGACGCCTTCAAAAGCGCATTCTTCCATGTAAATCGAAATGAGGTGCTCAAGTCTTTCCCTTGAGGCGATCGGGTTTTCTTCAAGGAAAAAGAGCGCAAGCTCTTCAGCGCTTATTTTTCCGTTTCCCATAATTTCAACTGGGATATCCGCTGGGGAATAGGGGAGCGCGGGGCCGGCTGTTTTGCACGAAAAGAAAAGCGAAAGGCAGAGTCCCGCCAAAATCAAAGCGGCAGGAAAAAGCCTGTGCGCGGAGCATGAATTTGAATTCAATTTGAAAAACGTCATACTTCTTAATCGGCATTTTGAATGCGGAAAATCAATTATCCGGCATAATCAAAACAGCATGGGAGAAAAACCGGATTTGCGGGAAAGGCTCAAGCGCTTCGGGCCAAATTATATGAAAGATTCGGACTTGGCTGCGCTTATCTTGAGAACGGGAACAAAAGAAGAACCGCTTTTGGCAATTTCAGAAAAGGTAGTCGGCATTCTGGATTCGTGCAAGACGGAAAACATTATGGAGCGACTTGAAAACTTGAGCGGCGTTGGACCTGGCAAAGCCGCAGCCCTGACAGCCGCCTGCGAGCTTGGGCGGCGCTATTGCGGCTACAGCAGAAAGCAGATTACAGCGGCGGAAGATTTGCTTCCATATATATTGCATTACAGCGACAGAAAGCAGGAACACTTTATTTGCGTTTCTTTTTCCGGCGCGCATGAAATTATCGCGATAAGGACTGTGAGCGTGGGACTCCTCAATAAAACGCTGGTGCACCCGCGCGAAGTGTTTGCGGACCCGATTGCAGACAGGGCAGCCGCGGTGATTGTCTGCCACAACCATCCGTCCGGGAATGTAACCCCTTCGGAAGAGGACATCCAGACCACATGGCGGCTTTCTGAAGCGGGGGAAATACTCGGCATAAAGCTTTTGGATCACATTATAATAGCGCCTGACGGCAAATACTTTAGCTTTGTAGAGAAGGGGCTCTCGCTGAAAAAAGAGGCAAAAGAAGGCTGTAGGCAGGCTTGCCTGACGGACAGGCAGGCAAATCCTTTTGAGGATACTCCTGCCTTAAAGCGTTTATAGCTTTCCTCGTTAATTCGCGGTGGCGGTTTGCACCTTGGTTACAAAGCCAAAGCCGTCTTCAAAGTAATTGCCGCTAGAAGCATAGTGCGAGCCATCGCCGCCATAGGTGAGGGCCAAATGGAAATACGCCTCCTCATAGTCGGAGTTTAGCAGGGCGGGGTTGGAATACGCCGCCTTTGCGTTATCGACAGCGGCTTGAAGAGTGTCATAGACATCCCGCGTAACCCACTTGGCGCCAACGGGCAAACCAGAGCCGTTTTGAGAGACGGTTACATCGGAGAGGGCGGCTTCTGCAATTTCAATAGCCGAAGGCAAGTCATTTCGCGCATCAGCGCGGGACACTCCGCAGACATACCCCGGCGAAAAATACCACACGTTCATTTTCGCGCTCTCCTGCCCCATCCAGCCTATTGCATTGACAGGCTGCGTCGGGCGGTTCCAGCTTTGCGAGTACTCAAGGTTAATGCGTGTGTCGGGCAGGCTAGTGCCAGCTAAAACCGTTGCAGTTTCGCTTTCGCAGCGCTCAAGATGCCAGCCCTCTCCGTCAAGCCAGTATCTTACCACAACGCCTTGCTCGCCATCGCTAACGCCTGACACGTTCGCGTTTGGAAAAAGAATGCTGTCGGGGCTCGTACGGTTCATGCTGCCGTCCCCCTCCTCTCCACAGAGGGTAATGGAGGTGTAGCCTGCGCTTGAGGAAATCGCTTTTGCCATAGCTGCATCCTTAATTAAAAATTCAAGACCCGCAAGCTTGCCTCCTTCGGTTATTGCGGTGTAGCTGGTGCCCGTAAGCTTGCTAAGCCCGTCAATAAAGTTGACAGCGCCTTCTGTGTAAGTTTCGCTAGGGCCGCTATTGTGGCTTCCAAAAAGAATATGGGTTTTCCAGTGCCACAAGCCCCCTTTCTCCCACAAGGCAGGCGCGCCGTTGATGGAAACCTCGCTGCCATCGAGAACAGTGCCGTTGACTGACACCCCGC
>CAZDXD010000045.1:0-9443 GCA_964509415.1 uncultured Treponemataceae bacterium | reverse complement strand
GGATGCAAGACTTGTGCAAAATGTAGCAAAAGCAAACAAACAGCAGAATTTCCCCGCCATACATACATACATACATACATACATACATACATACATAGCTTATATCCTGAACGCCTGAGCCATAAGGCTCAGGCAAAACGACTTTACACTCAATTTACTTAACTCGTTAAAAAGCGCTAAAAGGCAACGGTGAGCATTGCTTCCTGTTGCTTTTTTTGTGCCGCGCCTATATTAAGGAGGAAACTTTATGAAGATTGTGAAGATGAATAGGCTGGCAGGTCTTGCCGCCCTTTTGTTGCTCATGTTTGCCGCGCCGAGTTGCGCAGCGAGGGGCAGTTCCCAAGCTGATGTTGCAAATGCTGAGGACACTGCCGCGGTAAAAGAGCTTATCAACGCTTTTGAAGCAGGCGAGGCTAAGGTAGAGAATCTTAATGCCGCTCTCATCAACGCCGCCCGCAAAGGCGACATTGGCGCGGCAAGAGCGCTTATTGCCGCGGGCGCAGACGTGAATGCGCAGTCGGCCGACAGTCCATTAACGAACATCACAGCGCTGATGGCTGCCGCCGAAGGCGGGCATGAGGCGATTGTCAGCCTTCTTGTTAGTGCGGGGGCTGACGTGAACGCGCGCTCTAGAGGCTTCTTCACAGAAGGAAACACGGCTCTAATGCGCGCTGCCGAAGGCGGGCACGAAAGGGTTGTCAGCGCGCTTATTGCCGCGGGAGCGGATGTGAACGCGCAGGCTAGGGATGGCGACAGATATGCGCGTTTGGACGAGAACGCGCAGGATGATCGCAGAGACACGGCGCTGATGGTTGCCGCCGAAGGCGGGCATGAGGCGATTGTCAGTCTTCTTATTGCCGCGGGCGCAGATGTGAACGCGCAAGACAATCGCGGCAGGACAGCGCTGCTTGGCGCGGCTAAAGGCGGGCACAACGGGATTGTTGCCGCGCTCATCAAGGCGGGAGCGGACGTGAACGCGCAGGCTAGGGTTGGCGACAGATATGCGCGTTTGGACGAATACGCGCAGGATGATCGCGGAGACACGGCGCTAATAGCTGCTGCCGAAGGCGGGCACGAAAGGGTTGTCAGCGCGCTTATTGCCGCGGGAGCGGACGTGAACGCGCGCTCTAGCGACTACTTCACAGAAGGAAACACGGCACTGATGGCCGCTAGCAGGGGCGGGCACGAAAGGGTTGTCAACGCGCTTATCCGCGCGGAGGCGGACGTAAACGCTCAAACTGGCGACGGCTCAACGGCGCTAATTTACGCGGCAGGACGAGGGCGATTAAAGGTTGTCGATGCGCTTATCAAGGCGGGGGCTAACGTGAACGTTCAAGACAGAAGAGGCGAAACGGCGCTGATGGCTGCCAGCAGCAGCGGGCACAAAGGGACTGTCAATGCGCTTCTCAAGGCGGGAGCTGACGTGAATGCGCAAACTGATGACGGCTTAACGGCGCTTGCACACGCCGTCAACAAGGGAAGCTTGGATGCCGTTAGGCTGCTTGTCCGCGCGGGCGCTGACGTAAATGTGCGGGCAGCCGAGAACGGTTACAGCCATGAAGACTGCACAGTACTGATAGATGCGGCCGAAAAAGGGCACGCGGATATTGTCAGGGAGCTTGCCAAGGCTAGCGCGGATGTGAATGCGCGTTCTAGAGGCTTCGACAACCAAAGAAACACGGCGCTAATAGCTGCTGCCGAAGGCGGGCACGAAAGGGCTGTCAGCGCGCTTATTGACGCGGGCGCAAGCTTGAACGCTCAAAATGAGTACGGCAACACGGCGCTGATAGTTGCCAGCTGGAGCGGGCAACTAAAGATTGTCAACGCGCTTATCCGCGCGGGAGCTGACGTGAACACGCAGAATAAAAGCGACAACACGGCGCTGAGCGGCGCCGTTGTCCGGGGATATGCGGACGTTGTTAAGGCACTTATTGCCGCGGGGGCTGATGTCAGCTTGCAGGATAGCTTCGGCATTACTCCTCTGATAGACGCGACATTCTACGGGGGCGAGGACATTGTAAGGCAGCTTATCAATGCCGATGCCGACAGCAACGCGGCCGCGTTGCTTTTAGCTGCAGCGGATGGAAACAGCGCGCGCGTGCAAAAGCGTATCAGCGAGGGGACAAGCGCGAGCGCGCAGTGCGCGGGCGGCTTTTCTGCCCTTATGTGCGCGGCGTTCTTTGGGAATGCGGATGCCGCGAGCGCGCTCATTAGCGCAGGCGCGGACGTGAACGCGCAGGCGGCATACGGCTTTACGGCGCTTATGTATGCCGCGATGCGGGGGAATGCGGATATTGCCCGCCTGCTTGCCAATGCGGGCGCTGACCCCAATGCGCAGGATGAAGACGGCAGGACAGCCATGCTGTTCGCCTTGGCAAAAGGGCATTCGGACATTGCCGAGTTGCTTGTCAGCGCGGGCGCTGACGTAAATGCGCAGGGTTTTTTTGGCATAACAGCGCTTCTGGTTGCCGTAGCATCTGGGGATGCGGATGCCGTCAGGGAGCTTATAGATTCGGGCGCGGATGCGAATACGCGGGACGAAGAGGGCACTACAGCCCTGATGTATGCCGCAGAAGATGGGTTCTCAAGCATTGCGGAGGCGCTCGTCAATGCGGGGGCGGACGTGAATGCGCAAAACGAAGATGGGGACACGGCTCTCTCGACTGCTGTCCGCAGCGGCGATGCTGACACTGTGCGGCTGCTCCTCAATGCGGGCGCGGATGCCAACGCGAAAGTGTGGAGCACCCCAGCGCTTATGTATGCCGCGATGATGGGGAATGCGGATATTGTCCGCCTGCTTATTGCCGCGGGCGCAGACCTGAACGCGCAGAACGAGGACGGCAGGCAAGCGCTTTTTTACGCTGTCTCTGCAGACGATACTGGCATTTTGGAGGCGCTTGTTGCCGCGGGAGCTAACGTGAACGCGCGGGACAAAGAGGGCAACACGCCGCTAATGTATGCCGCACAACGTGGCGAGGCAAATGCTGCAAGGCTGCTCATCAGCGCGGGCGCGGACGTTAACGCGCGAAATGCCGAAGGTCACACGGCGCTGCAGCTTGCCTCGCGAAGTTGGGGAGGCTCGGAAGAAGTTGCAGACTTGCTAAGGGCTGCCGGCGCACGATAGCGCGTTTGATGTCTTGGGGGTAGTGAATGCGGGCATGCGCTGGGCTTGCAGTCTAGCGCATGCCGTACAGGGACACGTTTCTTGCGCGGTCCTATGCGTCTAAGCTCTAAGCTCTAAGCTCTAAGCTCTAAGCTCTAAGCTCTAAGCTCTGCCTTAGCCATTTTGCGCCTCCTCGCTTTCCGCTGTGCCCACGGTAAGCGCCCTAAAGACATCCTCCAACGTGTTGTGCGCAAGGGAAAGCTCAAAAATGGGCCAATTCTTTTTTGCCAAGAGGCGGAAAACCTCTGGGCGCGCCTCGCAGCCGCTTTCAGCCTGAAGCACGACAGAAGCGCAAGGAGTTGCGCCGCTTGCCCCGCCATCATCGGCCGCATCGGCGGGACGCGCCGACACAACGCCGGGCACTGCCGCAAGAAGCGAGCAAAGCTCATCGGTGTTGCAGCCGGCCGCTGTAAGCCTGATTGTTGCCGCCCCCGCCGTCGACGAGCTAAGCTCCTTTGTGGGGCTGTCAGCGCGTATCTTTCCGCCCGCAATGATTATGACGCGGTCGCAAAGCATTTCGACCTCGCTCAATATATGCGTAGAAATGATTACCGTGCGGGTCTTGCCAATCTCTTTTATGAGAGCGCGCACCTCCCCTATTTGGTTTGGGTCAAGGCCGCTTGTAGGCTCGTCAAGAATGAGTATTTCCGGGTCGTTCATCAGCGCGTGCGCAAGCCCCACCCGTTGCCTGTAGCCGCGCGAAAGCTCCGACACATTCTTGTCCATCACCTCCGCAATGCCGCAAAGCCTCGCAAAAAGCGGCAACCGTTCGGCAGGGTCCCGCCCATGCATCCTCGCTACGTAGGCTAGGTAGTCCTCTGTAATCATGTCGCCATAGAGCGGCGCGGATTCGGGCATATACCCAGTCTTTTGCTTTGCGGCGCGGCCGTCATCCGCTATGTCGACGCCGTCAACCTTTATGCTGCCCGACGTTGGCGCAATAAACCCCGTGAGCATTCGCATTGTGGTGGTTTTGCCCGCGCCGTTAGGCCCCAAAAGCCCTACAATCTCTCCCGTCGCAATCGAAAAGCTTACGTCGTCAACCGCGCGGAAGTCGCCGAAGTCTCGGCACAAACGGAAAGCTTCAATCATGGCGCGCCCCGCTCAAAGTGTGTGGTTATGTGTTTCATACATATAAGGATAAAAGTTGAACAAATGGAAGAGCGGCGGGTTACAAGGGGGTTAGTGGTCTAGGCAAGCCTGCAAGCCTCTCAGCTTACGCTGTCGGCTTGCAGGGCATACGGACGTATGACTGCCTCTCACAAGCGCTTGTGACGATCGCAAAAATCGCTATTTTTCACTCTGAAGAATCGCCATTTTTGTGAGGCGTCAATCGCCGCTTTCAACAGTCAGGTGTCAAGCGATATTCCGCAGAAGGGCAGTCCTTGACGATTCTCCCTTCCCGTATTTCTATAATGCGCGCAGCTATTTGCTTGGCTTCTTCTACGTCGTGCGTAACAAAAAGCCCCGTAAAGCTTGTAAGCCGCTGCATTTTCGCAATGTCAGAGGCGAGCCTGCGGCGCAGCGGGGCGTCAAGCGCGGAAAGGGGCTCGTCAAAAAGGACGAGGTCGGGCTCAAGGATAAGGGCGCGGGCAAGGGAAACGCGCTGCGCCTCCCCGCCAGAAAGGGAAGCGGGAAGCCGCGCCTCAAAGCCAGAAAGCCCCATGCGCTCAAGGAAGGCCGACGCGCGCCTTCTGCCTTCAGCCTTGCTCACCCCCCGAGCGCGAAGCCCGTAGGCGATGTTGTCGTCAACTCGCATGTGAGGGAAAAGCGCGTGGCTTTGGAATACCATGCCTATCCCGCGCTTGCCCGGTGGCAGCGCCGTTATGTCCTTTCCGCCAAGAATTAGGCGGGGCTCTTTGCCGCCTGCGCCCTCGCGGTCAGGGGCTTCAAGCCCTGCAATGAGGCGCAGCATCGAGGACTTCCCGCTCCCCGAAGGGCCAAGCACCGCCGTCATGCTCCCCTTTTCGCAGCAAAGGGAAAAAGAAAGAGAGAATATCGCTTTTCCGTTCTGCCGCCAAACTTTGCTTATATTAAGCGCCTGAAAATAAGGCTCATGCAGGTTGTCAGGCATTTTGCCGCTCCTTTTTGCGCGAGGCTCTTTTTTTAGAAAAGCCACCTGCCGTAACCGCGAAAACGGGAATTGTTATAGCCGCAAGCGCCAAGCCGCAGGCGCAAGCCTCCCTAAAGCGGTAGGAGCCCGCAAGCCTGTATGTGTAAAGCGCGAGCGTGTCAAAGCCCGGCAGGGCGAGCACAAGCGGAAGCGCCGTGTCCCCGCAACTTGCGGCAAAGCAAAAGCCAAAGGCTGACGCGATGTTCGGCAGTGCCATCGGAAGGTAAACACTGAAAACGCGGTAGAGAGAATCGGGGGAGAAAACGCGGGCGGCTTCCGTTGTTGCTGTCGGGATACTGTCAAGACCGGCGGAAATTTGCCTGAAAGCAAGCGGCCAAGAAAGAGCGCTCTGTGCAAAGGCTAACATGAATGGCCTTCCTTGAGGCATTATTCTAGCAAGGCCTAAGCCCAATACAATGGAAGAAACCGCCATCGGCAAAAGGGGAGCGACGCGAAGAAAAACACTTTTGCGCAAGGGGTCGGCAGCCTTTACCGCGCAGGCAAAAAAGAAAGCGCTGGCAGTAGAAAGCGCGGCAGAGGCAAGAGCCGTCAGCACGGTGTTGAGGAGCGCCGAGCGGAACGAGCGAAGAGCAAAAAGGGCGCTGAAATTCCCAAATGTAAAGCTAAAGCCTTCGCTCGCGCGGGCAAGGTAGCCTTGAGCGCCATTCGTAAAAGCTCCCGCCGCAACGCAGAAAAGAGGCGCTAAAAGAAAAAAGGCTATTAGAAGCGCAAAAAGAGCGGCGGGCAAGGCTTCCGTCCCGCGTATTTTGCTCCTTGTGCGCACCGCTTCCGCAAAGCCAAGTGCGCGGCTTGCGGCAGCTCTTTTTTCGGCAAGCCCGTAGGCAAAGACGGCGAGCATTGCGATTGCCGTTTCAATGATGGCGAGCCGCGCAGCTTTCCCGAAGTCAAGGGAAGAGCGCGCCGCTTGGAAGATTTCAACTTCAAGGACGCTCACCCCCACTCCTCCAAAGAGAAGGACAATCACGAAGCTAAAAAAGCTGTATAGAAACACTATAATCCCCGAAGAGGCAACTGCCGGAAGAATCTGCGCGAGGGTTACGGTGCGGAACACGCGGAACTTCCCCGCGCCAAGCATGACGGCGGCATCGTGCTGTTCGCTGTTGAGTCTGCCCCAAGCGTCCGCGCAGGTGCGCATTGCAATCGGGAAGTTGTAAAAGCCATGCGCGACAACCACGCCTGCTGCGGAATAAAGCCCCGTTACGGGCGGCGCGTCAAGGGCGAAGGCGCGCATTAAAAATGAATTTACCGCGCCGCTCATTCCAAAGAACATTACAAAGCCGAGCGCAATTAAAAGAGGCGAAACGGAAAGCGGAATGGAAGAAAGCGAGAGCAAAAAGCGCCTGCCGGGAAAGTCCCTGCGCGCGCAGAAGAAAGCGCCTATAAGCCCAAGCGCGAGGGCTAAAAGCGCGGAGAAAAAGGCTTGAACAAAGGTAAAGGCGGCAGTTTTTGCAATAGACACGCCTAGCGTGCCATTGCCCGCAAAGGGGGTTCCGGAAGCTGAAAAGGCGGGCGATAAAGCGGCTGCAAGCGACAGGCAGAAAATGAGAGCGAGCGCAAGAAAACAGCAGCCTGAAAGCCCCGCCGCCGTTTTTTCAAGAAAAAGGCGCGTGAAATTGCGCATTTGGGTTTTGGAGAAGCGGCTAAAAGAGACTATTCCGCGAGGATGCGCATTACTTCATCAATCGCGGCAGAAAGCGCCTCGTTCTCTACGGTGAGCGCGTTGGAAATGTCCAGCGGCGCGCCATAAGATGCGGGCAGCTCAACCGCAGGATTTACAGGGTACATCCACTGCGTAAGGGGAAGGATAGCTTGAGCTTCCTCTGTAATGAGAAAATCCAAGAAAAGCTTGGCATTATCAGCGTTTTTCGCGCCGCGCACAAGCGCCGCCCCTTCAATCTGCACAGGGTAGCCGCCGTCAAAGCGCGCAGCGCGGAAGCGGCTGCCCTCGCCGTTTTCAATATGATACGCGGGGCTGGTTATATAGCTTACAACAAGCGGCGCTTCCCCCGCAGTAAAAAGCCCGTATCCCGTGTCCCATGACGGCGCCATTGTAAGGATATTTGGCTTTAGCGCGCGCCAGAAGTCGCCGCATGCCTCGCCAAAGACCGCGAGCGTCCATGCGACAAAGCCCGTGCCCGGCGTGCTAGTGTGCGGGTTCATTAAAATGATTCTTTTTTCATAAACCTGATTTGCAAGCTCTGCAAGGGAGCGGGGCTCCGGCACGGAAGACTCCGTGTCGTAAATCATCGCGAAAAAGCTCCAGTCGTAGGGGGTCGCGAGCCAATCGTCGGCAAGGCGAAGGTTTTCAGGAATGATGGCGTCGGCATTCGCGGGCTTGTACGCCTCAAAAGCCCCCGATGCGCGGACGATGTTCATTTTATTGTTGTCAAAGCCTATAACGAGGTCAGCGCGGGGGGTTTGCTTTTCGAGTATAACGCGGGAGATAATCTGCGAGCCGTCGCCCGCGTCAATAAAGACGCAATCTATCCCCGTTTTTTCCTTAAAAAGACGGGTGAGTTCAGGAGCAGCCCCCCAATCGCCTAAAAATGAGCTGTATGTGTAGATTACAACCTCCCCTGCGGTCGCGGCAGCAGGTTCAGACGAGCCAAGGGCAAAAACAGCCATCTCTGGCACAAACGCAAAAAGCGAAAAGAAAAGGGCTAAAATGAAAAGTCTGGCTTTCATACTTCCTCCGCCGGCATTATCCGGATCAGGTTTGGGCGAGCATGAGCGGCTCACCTTGCGGGTATTATCTCAGAAGCGCTTTTAGGCGCACACCCCGGTACTTGCGGTCGAGGGTAACACGGTGTTGCGCATTGGTCAAGGGCTGAAATTGGCTTGGGGTTATTCCCAAAAGTCAATGCCGGCATAAAAAAATATGCGTTAGCCTTAATGCGCAAATCTTCCATATAATATGAGAAAAATTGATGGCGCCGGAGGACTTTATGAGATGCGGACTTTTAAGGGGATTTGCAAAAGGTCTTGCGGCGGCTGCCTGCATTTTGGCGGTCGCGGCTTGCGGAGCCCAAGCGGCCAGGCAGGGGAGTCCGCAGGCTGCTGCCCCTAATGGCGCGGGCGGCGCGGAAAGCGGCATTCTCATAGCCTACTTTACGCTTGGCAGCAATGCGGATTATGGCGAGCGCGTTGACGCAAGCACATCCGCAAGCCTTGTGCGAGACGGCAATGATCTATGCGGCACTACCGAATACATAGCCCGCCTTATTCAAGGCAACGTAGGCGGCGACCTTTATTCAATAGAGGTAAAAAACCCCTACCCCGCCGACTTTAACGCCGTTGTCCGGCAAAACCACGCGGAGGCAGCCGCAAAAGCCGCATTAGAGCTTTCTTCCGCAAGCGTGGACATGTCAAAATACAGCACAGTGTTTGTAGGCTTCCCCGTTTGGGCAAGCGGCGCGCCCCGCGCGATTTTTTCGTTTCTTTCTGGCTACGACCTTTCAGGAAAGACGGTAGTCCCCTTTTGCACGCATGACGGCTACGGGGCGGGAAGAAGCTTTAGGGAAATTGCCGAAGCTGCGGGAGCGGGCGCCGCGTCCCTTGACGGCATCGCGATTGATGCAAAAAACGTCACTAGCTCAGCGCGAGCGGTTAGCTCTTGGCTAGAAAGAATTGGGCTTAAGGCAAGGTAGATTGGCGCTAAAGGCTCAAAATCTCAAGCCTTGCAAAGACGAGGCTTTGATCTCTATATATTTAAGGAGGATTTTATGAAATTCGGTTTTGCAAAGCGGCTTGCAGTGGCGGCAGTAGCGATGCTGTGCCTTTTTTCGGCTGCTTACGCGCAAGAGCCTGCGGGCAGGGCAATCACCGTCACCATCGGGGACATCGTGCTTGAGGCTAGGCTCTACGACACGGCGCTCGCGAGGGAGATAGCCCAGCGCTTTCCGCTCACTCTTTCTATGGTAGGCTATGGCGGCAGGGAGTACTACGGCGGCGTGGACTTTTACCCCTCGCGCGAAAACCTTACGGGCGGCAGGCGCACATTCGAGAACGGGCACATCACCTACTGCGAGCCGCACCACAACATGGCAATCTTTTACGCGCAAACGGCGCGCCCAACGCTTTCCGTTGACGTTATCCCCATCGCAAAGATTACAGGCGACCTTTCGGTCTTTGGCAAGCTTCCTTCAA
>CAZDXD010000044.1:3859-9509 GCA_964509415.1 uncultured Treponemataceae bacterium | reverse complement strand
TTTATTAGCCCAAGGCAACCGCCAACGGGCTGTATTCCGGGTATGTTTTTCATGCTGGCGAGAGCTTCCTGCAGGGAATTTGAAAAGAAGACTGAAGCATCTTTTTCGCTCATGAAAGCCTTTTCCTCCTGTACGCGGCAGCTTTTTGAATCGCGCTTACAAGATCGGATATAGCAGTGCATCTGCATGAAACGCTATCCAGCATTTCGCGAATTTCCTGCTTACTTGGTTTTTCGTTTGCCGCGATTATGGTATACGCAGTGAGAATCTTCCCGGCATCGCAAAACCCGCATAACGAAATCCCGGCATCGCTAAATCCTTTTTCAATATCCTGATAGTCTTCTGTTTTTTTGAAATGTGAAAGCGTGGTAATTTCAC
The DNA here is from genome assembly GCA_964509415.1 of uncultured Treponemataceae bacterium. Taxonomy (GTDB): domain Bacteria; phylum Spirochaetota; class Spirochaetia; order Treponematales; family Treponemataceae; genus Avitreponema. The sequence continues at coordinate 9,131 of CAZDXD010000044.1, read as the reverse complement.
AGTTTCTGATTTGAAAAGCAGGAATAATGCAGGACGGAACTGAAATGCCATTCATGAGTACAGTGCAGGCACCGCAAAATCCGGCAGAGCAAGATTCTTTAACTTCGGTTAAGTCAAAGCGTTGTCGAAGGACATGCAGAAGCCTGTCATTAGGACGCGCGTCAAGATATAGTTTCTCTCCGTTTAATATAAATGGAATAATCATTGTGCTGCCCCATCGGTTATATCGGCAAAACAATTATATAAATATTTTGTGTCCATAGGTATTTTTATTTCTGCTTTTCTGGTGATTTGCGTAATAGCCGAGCAGTATGCTCCTGGCAGAAGATTATGCGCGATAGTCCCGAGTCCGCAAGGAATTTCTTTAGAATCTATAAAACAGATTTCCGCATCAGGGGCGGGGAAAAAAGCCGGAATGCTGCATCCAAACCGTTCTGTTCTGCAAAGTCTGCCATCTTCAATTTTTATCGCTTCGCAGGAAAGCTTAGCAAGACTTTCCTTAACGGTTCTTTTCAGTGTGTTTTCTGCTGCATGAGTGTCTAGAAGTTTTCCCGCAGAACACACAATCCATATTCCCCTTGTTTTAATGCTCCAATTCAGAGGATTAAGTTCAAGTTCCACGACACATGCGCCCGGCGTAAATGATACAAAAGCGGCATCCTGCAACATATTTAGATTGCCGTCAGCTTTGGCATTATGGGGCTTTGCCGGTTTGTATGTTTTCTTCACGGTGATCGGAAGAGGCTTTCTAAAGCGCTGGCGCTGTATGACCGAACAGCATTTTGAAACAAGGGGAGCAATAATTGCTATGCTGCTCGAGAGAATATCAGGACCGTTGAATGATAGGTTATCAGATGCAGTATCGGTAAAACTTATAAGATCCTTGTCAATGTCTAGAAAATCCGCAGTAATTTTGCATATAATTTCTTTTATTGAAGGCGAAAAAGCTCCTGATTTGATGTGTATTTCGCCTGTTGTTTCCATAGTCATTTCCACAGAATACTGAATGCCTTCTTGCCATTCAGAAAGAAAGCCGCTTCCTTGATAGCCCAATGACAAGCCGATTCCGCGTACAGGTCCATCCTTAATTCCGCTTCGTTTTTGATTAAGGTTTTCGTATGCTGTATATTTTCTGCTAAATCCGGATTTCTCACAGATTGTTTCTATTATTGGAGAATATTTTTTATCTGCAATATTGGCTTGCCTGACATCACAGGGCAGGATTCCAAGTTGCTGTGAAAGAATATCCATATGTGTCTCGAGAGCAGAAAAAACATAACTCTCGCCGAAACCATTAGCCGGTATCATTGGAGGAAGGTTTGTTTCAGGATATTTGAATGAAGTTCTGCTGTTTTCTATGTTGTAAAAACTCTGTGATGCAAGTATCATGCGGGCTGTTATTTCGCCTATAAAAGGCGTTCTGCTTCCTGGATTTATTTCAATATCCGTTTCCATCGCTTTTATTTTTCCGTCAGGTGCCGCCGCGCTCTTTATCCTAATTCTTGCAGGAGGCGTTTTTGAATAATAGCTAAATTCCTCCGAACGTGAAAAAATGAGCTTTACAGGCTTTTTGCAGAGAAAAGCCGCCAGAGTAGCCTGCGCCGCGGCAAGCGATGGTTCCAGTATTCTTCCGTCATGATTCGCACCAAGATCGGTTGGGGTGACGGCTATTTTTTCAGGCGAAAGCGCAAGCACGGCTGAAACAGTTTTTTTTACATGGAATGGCCAGAGGGTTGCGGTATAGACTTCAAGATGGTCTTTTTTGTATCTGGCTACCGCGCCTGAATGCTCAGCATAAAAATATTCCGCTGATGAAATCTCCACGTAGGATTCCGTTATTATAAGCGAGTTATTCTCTTTAGTTTCTTGTTTTATATTATCGGTGCTATCGGATAATGGGTCACCGAGCGAGCTTTCTTCCTGCGGATTATTTTCGCTTTTATCGGCATTGTTTTCAGTCTTTTCGTTTTCAGCGTTATCCTGATTTTTAGGAGTACTGTCGCTATCAGTATATCCGCCGCCGTTATTTTCCTTGTGGAAAAAGAGGGAAGAATCTCCTTTTTGCGCTGTTTGCTTTATAACGCAATGTGCATTTGTTGCTAAGAGGTTTTCTGTAAAGTTTTCTGATGCGCTTTCGGATCTTTCTATGAGAACTTCAGTTTTTTCTGCCAACAGTGCGGCTGTTTCACAGTTAGGTCCCGCGATAATTCCCACGGGTTCCCCAATATATGATACAACGCCTTCCGCAAACACTGGAACAGAGCCGCCGTTTATTTCTACGGAATTTTTTCCCGGAATGTCTGCGGCAGTGAATAGAAAATAGCCTTCCGGAAGTTCAGGCGGTTTGATTTCAGACAGTCTGCCGCATTGAACAGGGGAGCGCACAAGCACAGCATAGTACTGTCCTGAAAATTTCAAATCGCTAAAAAAAATATGCTCGCTTTCACTCATAGGCACACTTTAAGGCTTGTAATGTTTTTTTCCTATATTGATGACAGTGTCAATCACATATTGCACATCCTCATCATTCATGTCGGGATAAAAGGGCAGCGATATTGTGCAATCGGCCTTTTCTGCGGCATTGGGAAAGTCGCTTCTTGAAAGCCCGTATCTTTCCTTTATGAACGTAAAGTCAAAATGCGGAATAAAATGCATTGAAATTCCAATCCCTTCAGCCTGAAGAAGCTCGGCAAACTCATCTCTTGTTATTGAAAGGTTATCTTGCTTAATGCGCAAAAGATAAAGATGCCATGAGTTTCCTTCAGAGTCAGGCGGGGTGTCAAGAAAATCAAATTGAGAAAAGGCCTTTGTATATTCTGCTGCAAGTTTTTTTCTCTTTTCAAAAAAGCTCATCGCTTTCTTAAGCTGTATCCTTCCGATTGCGGCAAGAATGTCCGGCATATTGCATTTCCAGCCCACACAAACGACATCGTATTTCCATGAAGCATTTCGCTTTGTATACCTTTCCCACACATTGCGGCTTATTCCGTTCACGCGCAGGCATTTGATTATGCTGGCTTTTTCAGGATCTCTTACTGTAATCATTCCGCCTTCGCCTGTCGTGATGGTTTTTGTTGCATAAAACGAAAAAACGCCTGCGTCGCCGAGCGTTCCTGCAAAGCCTAATTCGGTTTTTGCAGGGAATGCGTGCGCCGCGTCTTCGATTACCGCGACACCGTATTTTTTTGCGTATGAGTTTATCGCTGTCATATTGCAGAGATTCCCGCCTACATGGACAGGGATAACGGCTTTGATATTCTTATCGGATTTAAGCGCGCGCTCAAGCTGTTCAGGGTCAATGCTGTAGGAATCTTTTTCTATGTCGCAATAGACAACCTCCGCCCCCAAGTGCATGGCCGCCGTTGCCGTTGAAATATAGGTGTAAGGCGTTGTCGCTACTTTGTCGCCTTCTTTGATGCCGAATGCTTGAAGCGCTAGCGTAAGGCCCGCCGACGCGCTGTTGACAGCCAGTGCGCAATCCGCGCCGATACCGATAAAAGAAGCGAATTCTTTTTCAAAAGCAACCGCCTCCTTCCCCGTTGTGGGCCAGCCCGAACGGAGAACAGACACTACTGCTTTTTCTTCTTCTTCGGAAAACGAAGGTTTAAAAAACGGGACTTCGCGATTCATTTTGCCAGAATATCATATTTAAGTCGTCATTTCAATTCGCCGATACAGGTATAGAGAAGTCGGAGGATTTTATGCGTTTTTTTTGCGCTCTGTGCTTTTTGGTTTTTTCGCTGAATGCGTTTGCTGCAACTGTAACGGTTTCAATGGCTCAAAATGGCGGCGCTCCCTCTGCCGCCCTGGAAATGACGCGAGTTATTGAAGACCAGATAATGAACGATTATTTCTCTTCCGGCGAAATTATTTCAAATACCGAAATCATCGAAAACGGCTTTTCATCTTATAAGAAAAATGAATCCCTCATAGCCGAAGCAACAGAAGGGATGTCGGATTTCCTTCTTTCTGTATATCTTGAATATGATACGAATGAGAAAAGAGTCAGTGAATCCGGCAGCGTTTACGCGGCGCTTAAAAAAGTAGAATGGCAGGTTGTTGACGTTCAGGCTTCAAGAATTATAGGAAGCGGCTCGTTTACGATGAAAGAAAGCGAAATCCAGCAAAACAATCCTTATGAGTGCGCGCGTATTGCAGCCGGAGTAATAAGCAGAGAAAGTCTTAAAATTCAGCATGATGCAGAGGAAGGGAAAAGATGAGAAAAGTATCCATTTTACTGGCAGCATTCATTCTGCTTTTTGTCTCAAGTTCTCTTTGGGCAGTTTGGGAAGGAAATGCCGGTGTCGGCGCCGCGGGAAATTTCCCTGACAGCGGAATGTATGTATTGAGCGATATGTTCCCCAGCAACACGCTAGTGTATATCCAAAACCTTGAAACAGGGCTTTCCACTCGCGCTGTGGTTGTCGGAAAGTCCGGGGTTTCCGGAATAATTGCTTCTGTTTCGCCTGAACTCGCTGAAACGCTTAATATTAAAGCCGGATCTGTAAGTCGCGTGAGGATTTCCGTTCCTCCAGAAATTCCTGAAATTGCTGTCAGAGATTTATCCGGTGCATCTTCTATAGATAACACTGTAGACTCTGCCGATCCTGATTTAAATCCGTCAGCGATGGTTGCCATGGAAGCTGAAACGTCAGCGCCTGCAAGTTTAATTCCTGCCGAACCTGTCCTTGAGGTTTTTGAGATTGCAGAACCCATAGAAGAAATCGCAATCGATGAAGAAGTCGCAATCGATGAACTTGAAGAAATTGCGGAAGCACTCGCGGAAGTTGCAGAGATTGCAGAAGCCGAAGAAGCAGCTGCAATCGATGAAGTTGATGAAATTGCAGAAGCTGCAGAAATTGTAGAGATTGCAGAAACTGCGGAGATTGAGGAAGCAGAAACAGTAGAAGAGTGGCCTGTGCGTGAGGTTGCGGTAAGTGAAATGCCGATTCCGCGTATCGCGCCGGAAGACCCTCCCGTTCCTGAAGTTGCCGCGCTTAATGCAGGCGGGAACGTTTCTGAAGCTCCAAGTGAGAATAAGGTGGAATTTGTGTCTGCCCTGCCAGAAGAAAAGCGCGCGGAGCTTCCTGCGGATAATCCGGTTTGGGAAGTTGCAGAAGTAACCCTTGTTCCCGCTGCCATGAATCCTCCGCCTGGTGCTGGAGCATTGGAAAGGGAAGTGGCGGAAATCGCTCCGATTGCTGCAACATCAGAAGAATCTTCGCAGCTAATTGATGGATCAGTTTCTGAAGTTGCGTCAATTCCGCTTTCA
>CAZDXD010000044.1:0-3759 GCA_964509415.1 uncultured Treponemataceae bacterium | reverse complement strand
GCCAGTTGATCTTGTAGAAGACGAACCTGTTGTTGCTGTACTTCCGCCTGTGATTCTTCCTGTTGAAGAAGAAGGTGCTGTGCTTGCGGAAGAGAAAGCTGAAATTGAAACAGTGCTAGAACCTGTTACAACATACATTACAGAAATTTACATTCCTGCAAAGGAGTCTAGCGAAACCATTGCAAATGATAGTGCATCCGATGCACCCGAATATTTGGTGTATGAATCTGCACCGCTTGAACAGGGCTATTATGTTCAGATTGGAAGCTATTCCGATTTTGCAAATATCAAACGGCTTGTGGATTCCTATAGCGGCAAGTATCCGCTGGCATTTGCAGATACTGCCGGCGCATCAGGTGTTGCAAAGAAGGTTCTCGTCGGAAGCCTTGCACCCGACGAAACGGGCGCGGTTCTTGAATTCTTCCGCAAAGAGGGATTTAAAGATGCGTTCGTGCTTGTAGTAAATTAAGGTCTAAGTTTAGTTAACAGTTATTAGTTCACAGTTAACAGATGCTGGGGTTAAGCAAGCAGAGCCTTCGCTAAGTGGGAAGCGTCTGCAAAGTGAGAATGCTTGCCTAACCCTGAAGCTGTTGACTGTCGACTGATGACTAATCGCTTCTTGCTCTACGCTATTGTTAGCGTCCGCAACAGTGCTTGTATTTTTTTCCTGAACCGCACGGGCAGGGGTCGTTGCGCCCTATTTTGGGTCCGCTCCTTACTACTTGAACCGAGTTGCCCTGCGCTGCGGCTGCCTGCGGGGAGCTGTTTGCGGGGCGGAGGGCTGATTGAGGCGCATTCCTGAAAAGAGCCGCGTCGCTGTGCGTTTCATCCATAGCAGAAAATTTTCTGCTCCGCTGAGCTGTGCTAGGGCTTTCTTTCCTGATTGTAACGCGGAAAACCCTTGATGCAATTTCAAGCCTGATGTCATCAATCATTTTATAAAAAATATCAAAGCCTTCCAGCTTGTATTCTGTCAGCGGATTTTTTTGCCCATAGGAGCGCAAGTATACAGCCTCTCGCAGGGATTCGAGCGTTTCAAGATGGGAAAGCCATTTCCTGTCAATAGCCTGAAGATATTGATACCGTATAAACGTATTCAGGTTTTCCTTGCCGACCAGCGCTTCCTTTTCAGCCAAATCTTTTTCCAGAGCTTGAAGCACTTTTGTTTTTCCTTCTTGCGGATTCTGCTGAAACAACGCAATGTCCTCGGAAGAGACTTCATAGCCGGCTTTTTCCCGCAGCTCCTTAATCAGCTCATTGTCCGCGCTGCTTCCTTCTTTTTTCCAAGATGATGAATATTCGTCAATGCAGAGCTCTACAAAGTCGCGCGCGGTTTGCATAATGCGCTCGGAAAGGCTTTCGTCTGTTAAAATTTCCCTGCGCTGCGAATAAATAAAGGTGCGCTGCTCGTTTAGAACATCGTCGTATTCAAGAAGATGCTTTCTGATTTCAAAATTGCGCTCTTCAACCTTCTTCTGCGCTTTTTCTATGCTTTTGTTAAGCCATGGATGATAAATCGGCTCGCCAGGCTTCATGCCGACCCTAGCCATAACCTTTTTTAGGTTGTCGCCGCCAAAAAGCCGCATCAGGTCATCGTCAAGAGAGATAAAAAACTTTGACCGTCCTGGGTCTCCCTGCCTGCCTGAGCGCCCGCGCAGCTGGTTGTCAATGCGCCTGCTTTCGTGCCGCTCCGTGCCGATTACATAAAGCCCGCCAAGGCGCTTAACTTCCTCGTAGTCTTTTTGCCACTTTTCGTATTCTTTCTCGAAAGCGGCAGCGTAGCTTTCAGGCGTAGCATCAGTGCCCGCAGCCTTCCTCGCTCGAAACTCAGGGTTGCCGCCGAGTTTAATGTCCGTCCCGCGCCCTGCCATGTTTGTAGCTATTGTTACGGAACCTTTAGCGCCCGCTTCCGCGATAATCAGGGCTTCCCGCGCATGGTTTTTGGCATTCAAAACCTCGTGGCGAATGCCGCGCTTTTGAATCAGCCTAGAGAGCAGCTCGGACTTTTCTATAGAAACCGTGCCTACAAGAACAGGCTGGCCCCGCTTGTGCGCCTCCTCAATCTCGTCGCAGATTGCATCCCACTTTTCCTTTTCGTTCAAGTAAACAACGTCATCTTCGTCAACGCGGGCAACGGGCAGGTTAGTAGGAATAACAACCGGCTGTAAATTGTAGATTTTATTGAACTCAAGCGCTTCGGTGTCCGCGGTTCCTGTCATGCCGGCGAGCTTGTCATACATTCTGAAAAAATTCTGAAATGTTATTGTAGCCAGCGTGCGGTTTCGCCTGGCTATTTTAATGCCCTCCTTAGCCTCAATAGCCTGGTGAAGCCCGTCGGAATACCTGCGCCCTTCAAGAATGCGTCCCGTAAACTCATCTACAATCTGTACAAGCCCGTCCCGCACAACATAGTCAACATCCAAGTGATAGAGCTTGTGCGCCGCGACCGATTGCGTAAAGTAATGGATATACTCAAAATTTTCCTCGTCAAAGAGGCTTCCCTGTATTGCCTTTCTATCTTTAAGAATCTGCTCAATATGAAGCATTCCTTCATTTGTAAAAGAGACGCGCCTTGACTTTTCGTCTAGCTTGTAATCGCCTGTAATTTCTTCCCCGCGGCTTTCGTCAGGATACTCGCCCGTGTCGGGATTTTTCTCGACCTCTTTAAGCATGCGCACAAGTTTATCGACTTCAAAGAATTTTGAAGTATCATCTTCCGCGGAGCCTGAAATTATAAGCGGCGTGCGCGCTTCATCAATTAAGATTGAGTCAATTTCGTCAACAATGGCAAAATTAAACTCTCTCTGCGTGCACTCGTGCACATTCCACTGCATATTGTCTCTTAGGTAATCAAAGCCAAATTCGTTGTTTGTGCCATATGTAATGTCGCAAGCGTAGGAGGCGCGGCGCGTTTCCTTGTCCATGCTCGAAAGAATCACGCCAACGGAAACCCCTAGATACTCGTATACGGGCCGCATCCACTCCGCGTCGCGTTCGGCAAGATAATCGTTCACTGTAACAATGTGCACGCCTTTCCCCGTAAGGCTGTTAAGGTATGCAGCCGCGACGCACATAAGCGTTTTGCCTTCCCCGGTTTTCATTTCAGTGATTTTGCCTGAATGAAGCGCCAGTGCGCCTAAAATCTGCACGTCGTAGGGGCGTTCCCCCAGCAGTCTGCGCGCGGCTTCCCGAGCCATGGCAAAGGCTTCAGGGAGAAAGCTGTCTAAAGGCTCGCCTGCCTTAACCCTTTCGCGGAATTGTTCAGTCTGCTTATGGAAATCTTCTGCGGAAAGCGAAAGCGCCCATGCTTCTTTTTCATTTACGCGGTGGAGCACAGGAAGCATTGCTTTTATGTCACGTTCATGCTGTGTGCCGATAAAAAACTTTATTATGCTGTCTGTGACCATGCCATAAATTTACCGAATGTGTATGGAGTTGGCAAGGGTTTCAGACGGCAGTGGTCTAGCGGTCGGTAGTCGGTAGAGCTGATGGCAGGGCAGGCAGGCAATTCAGGCGCGATTTCCGCGCTGCAATTTTTGCGGTTTTTGCGCAGCGATTTCCGCAAGAATTGCGATCGTCACGAGCGCTTGTGACGGACTCTCACAAGCAGTTGTGATTGCCTCTCACATGGACTTGTGATGGTCTCTCTGATATGCCCCCAAAAAAGGTAACACTTTTTGTTCCCACTGGGGCGGTTTAGGCAGCGCTTTTCAGCGCCACTGCATCCGTTTTGGGCAACGTTCTTTCGCTCACTGCCCC
>CAZDXD010000043.1:0-9879 GCA_964509415.1 uncultured Treponemataceae bacterium | reverse complement strand
TGGCGGCAGGGTAGTGCACCGCTGGGGAAGCGTTGACGTGCCATGCAAAAAAGGCCTTTACAGCCTTTACCGCGCGGCTGAGCGGGCAAGGCGCTTTTGGTTTAAGGATTTAAGAAAAGCGTTAAAGCGCAAATCCTCAAGCTAAAAACTCGTCCGAGGCAACAGTCCTTACACCTATGGATTTAAGTTCCGCTAAAAAGTCGTTTCCCAGATGTTCAAAGCCCGCAACATTTGAACTGCAGTCAGTTAAGATAACGAGCTTTTCCGTTGGGATAAGCTCTATTAAATCATGCACCGTGTTTGCAACGCAGTGGGAAAGCGCTTCGCCCGCAATGGCAATATTATCCGAGGCTTTAAGCTTTTCTATAAGAGCGAAATTCGTTCTGGTAAAGGGGTCTTCCGCATCTTCAAGTTCCGCGCGGATAGCCGAGTAATGCTCCGTTTTTACATTGCTCCCTTTTTCTATGTATTCCACAATGCGGCCTGACGCAGCTTCTTCCCATTTCAAAAGAGCATCAGAAAGCGGCTTATATACACAGTGCCCCCATGTTCCAATCAGGCAATGCGGCGGCCAAATGCAAAGAGCATATTTTCCACGCTTTGTCAAAGCTGAAACATATTCGGCTGCGTAGCTCTGATATTCGGGGAGAGAGGCGCGGAACTTGCCTGATTTTACATCAGCCTCCGTTATAATTGTGTACGGGGCAGGGTGATTGCCCACAGCATCGACCCAAAAGCCGGGATGTGCAATATGGAATAGATGGTGCGTGTCGAGCGTAACATAGATAGAAGAAAGCTCATTGCCAATTCTTTCTATCATGGCGACAATTCGCAGGCAGTCGTCCGCAGCGCCGCGAACAGAGAGGGCTCCGGAAGGATCGCAGAAATCATTTTGGGGATCGATAATGAGAAGTGAATTAACCATGACGTTTAATCTACCAGATTCCCGCGCATTGTCAAGCGCATTTTATTCCTGTATACTCATGCCTTATGAATTTTGAAGTCTTTGTTTTGGGCTGTGGAGGCATGATGCCGCTTCCTTATAGGCATTTAACGTCCGTGCTTTTAAGAAGGGAAGGAGACATTTTCCTTTTTGACTGCGGCGAGGGCACGCAGGTTTCGCTCAAGCGGCTTAATCTTCGCTGGAAAAAGATAAGCGCTATTTTTATTTCCCACACGCACGCCGACCACATTACAGGGTTGCCGGGTCTTTTAATGCTTTCTTCTCAGGTTGATAGGGATGAGCCGCTTTATATTTTCGGCCCTCCAAAGGTAGCGGAGTACGTCAACGCCAATCGCAAGATTCTCGATATGTATATTAATTATGACATTGTTGTCAAGGAAATTGATCCTTCAGTATCAGCCCTTATTTTTTCAGGCGATGACTTTGACGTTTATTCTTTTCCGTTAAGGCACACAAAGGCTTGCGTAGGCTATAGCTTTGTAGAGCATGCTAGGCCGGGCGCTTTTAATCCCGATAAGGCGCTTGAACTCGGCGTGCCGCGGGGTCCGCTTTGGTCTAAACTTCAGCACGGGAAACCGGTCTATTCCGAGGGCGGAGCTTTGGTAACCCCTGAAGATGTTTTAGGGGCGCCACGCAAGGGGAGAAAATTCTGCTATGTTACAGACACTGCGCCTCTTCCTTCGATTGCCAATGAAGCAAGGGAATCGGACTTGTTCATCTGCGAGGGAATGTTCGAGAATGCGCTTAAAGAAACCGCCGAAGAAAAAAAACACATGACAGCAGCGCAGGCTGCGGAACTTGCCAAGGCAGCCCGCGTAAAAAAACTCGCACTTATCCATTACAGCCCAAGGTACACAGACTCCGACCTAAAAAAGCTCCTTGAAGAAGCTAAGGCGGTTTTTCCGTCTAGCGTTTTGACAAAAGACAGAATGGTTTTCCCCATAGAATACGAAGAATGAACAGAACACACATTATGCGCAGTAATACAAGCAGAGTTTGGAGGTTGCTGTTCCTCTTCGCCTGCCCGCCTTTTAGCGAGATTCCCTGTTTATTTTCTCTTTAATTTCTTCTATTGCCTTCATCACTGCAATGCCGTCATCCAGCGTGGAAATAAGGGTTTCCCTGCCGTCAAGAAAGCCAACCGCGTTTTTAACTACATTGGCAAAATAGCGGGTTTTGCGTGGAAAGCGCGTCTCTTTGTTTTCTTCTAGAGACTTAAAGCCTGAATAGAGCTTTGAGGCTACAGCCGTGTATTCCTTTGCAAAGCCGTTTCCAATCGCAATTTTGCCGCTGGTTCCTGTAATTTCAAGCGCAAACTCAAAAAATGAGCTTTTCCCTGAAATTTCCGCTGTAATGTGTATTCCTTTTTCAGTTTTCCAAAAAACGCTTAAATTGACTATATTGCCGGTATCGCGGGATTTTGTGCATTGAATAGAAAGCGGAAGCTCAAGCGTACTGTTGGGAGCGCCTTTTTCGCAGTCGGCAAGAAAATTAATTATATCAATTAAGTGCGTTCCATCGTGCAAAAGGCTGTACGCACCGGTAGTTTCACCGTCAGGTGAGTAAACAGGGAGCGAAGACCGCAGGCTGCCTCTAATTGACTGAATCTCCCCTAACCTTCCGCTTTGCATAATGCTCTTTGCAAGGCGGTAATCATCTGCGAAACGGCGCTCATGGTTTACAAGCACTGCCGTACTAGAGCGCTCAGCCGCCGCTTTAATGCGCATCCCCTCCTCCAGATTGAGGGCGACAGGCTTTTCAAGAATAATAAGACGAGTTTTTGACTCAAGCGCCATGAGCGCAGCTTCAAGATGCGCACTTTCGTTTACGGCAATAACTGTAATATCGGGAACATTTTCGGATGCAAAATAATCTTTCATATTGGAAAAAACTTCCGTATCTGGATTAAATTTTTTCCATCGGTTAAGCGCTTCACTATTTATATCGCAGCCTGCCGTGATTTTTACGCGCTTGTTCCCTTTCAGCGCTGCGGTATGGCTTGCAGGCCGCTCCCTCTTTTTGTCAAAGCCAAGCGAAAAGCCGATTCTTCCTGTGCCGATTATTCCCGCAGTGTAAAAGTCTTTCATTCTTCAATTTTCTTCATGTTCACGCTCATTAAAAAGCCAACGGAAATCATCGCGGTCCACAAGGAAGACCCTCCGTAAGAAAGGAAAAACAATGGAATCCCTGTTATTGGCATTATTCCCATTGTCATTCCAATGTTAACCAGAAAATGAAAAGCAAACATTGCTAAAATTCCGCCTGCAATAAGAGAGCCGAAATTGTTGCCTGCACTTTTTATAATCTTGAAAGCACGCGCAAAAATAATTCCGTACAGGATAAATACAACGAGCCCCCCGATAAATCCCCATTCTTCTGTTAAAATGCTGAAAATAAAATCGGTGCTCTGCTGTGGCAAAAAGCGGTAATGGCTTTGAGTGCCCTGCAAATAACCTTGCCCGAAAAGGCCGCCTGAGCCGATAGCGGTCATTGACTGGATTATATTCCACCCCGCCCCTCTTTCGTCTATATACGGATTAAAGAAAATAATCAGGCGCATAATCTGGTAATCTTTCAAGACGCGGCCCGCGGCAAAGGAAACCAAAAAAGCGCAAAGTAAAATTCCCGCGGCATGGGCAATCCAGTAATAATACTTCGCCTTAAAGAAAAAATAGCCTGCGACAGCAAAAGCCAATGCAGAGGAAAGAATGACCGCCGTCATCAATATAATTCGTGAATCCGTGAAAATCCTCATTATGGCGAGGGAGCGACCGAGAACAATATCGTCCCAGTATGGCAAAATCGTAAAAACTATAGAGAGAAGCCCAAACAAAAAAACCGTAACAATGTATCTTAGAGGGATTCCAGCCAGAAAGCACATTACCAGAAAAATCGGAAAAAAAACCGAAGCGGTCCCAAGATCAGGCTGTGCTAAAATCAAAAGCATCGGAATCAATATAATAACACCTGCTTTTGCAAAACGGACAAGCTGTTTTTCGTTTCTTTCTGAAACGTCAAGAAAATGAGCCAGATACAAAATGCATATCACTTTGGAAAACTCCGCAGGCTGTACTCCAATTTCCCCGATTCCAATCCAGCTTCTTGCGCCGTTTACATACCGCCCGAATATTCCCGTATAGACAAGAAGCGCTATAATTAGAGCGAAAAGAAGCAGGGTTCTGTCGGTTATTCTTCGGTAATCGCTTAGCGCAATGACAATCATGAGAGCGAAGCCTGTAATCGCCCAGATAATCTGCTTGATGAATTCGTTAGAAAGAGAGTCGCCTGAGGAGTTCACCCCTGAAGAATAAATAAACAGAATGCCGATAACTGTCAAAGCAATAATGGAAATACAAAGCGTAAAGTCAAAGTGGGTAAATTTTCTGAATTTCAGTTCCATTTTGTTTTTGCGTCAGTGGCGAGAGCAGCCTAGCTTACTCTTGCCGGCCGGAAGGCCCTACGATATACCTGTATCCGAGTGAATCCACGGCTTCTTCATAATCCTGATTCGCGAAAATCCCCTGGAAAATAATGTTGGTAGCATAAGGCGCCCACCACTCCCAGTCGTTTTCAGCTTCTACAATAACAGAAACCACAAGCGTTTCTTCCGGCGGAGCATTATAAGGCCCGTAAGCCACAAGCCATGAGTGCCAGCGGTCGCTGTAGCCAACTTCTGCAGTCCCAGTCTTTGCAGCAATTTGGACAGCTTCGTTTTTCATTACAAGGGCTACAGTGCCATTTGTTATAACATAGCGCATATCCTCCCGCACTTGCGCAAATGTTTCAGCGGAAATATATGTTTCCTGCAAAATCTCAGGCTGCACTTCTGAAAGAATTTCGCCGCTTACAGGGTCTCTTATTTCTTTTAGAAGATGCGGCCTGTAAATTACGCCGCTGTTTACAACCATCGCTGCGGCATTCGCCAATTGCAGCGGAGAGACAAGCATATAGCCCTGCCCTATGGACAGATTCATTGTGTCGCCGCCAAGCCATTTTTCGTGATATCGGCGTTGCTTCCACTGCGGTGTCGGTACAAAACCCGTAGCTTGGCTGGGCAAATCAATTTCTGCGGAAGAACCAAAGCCAAACTCATTGGCGTATGTAACAATTTTATCAACGCCCAGATAATCCCTGCCAGCTATCCAGTAGTAAATGTCGCATGACTGCGCAAGTGCATCCTGCATTTCAATCTTTCCATGCCCGCGTCCGCGGATATGACAGCGAAATGTTCTGTCTCCGTATTCAATATAACCAGGACAATCAATTTCCATATCCCGCTGAATTGCGTTTTCCTCGATAAGCGCAGTCGACATTAAAATCTTAAAAGTCGATGCTGGAGGATAGCTCGCGTCAACTGCTCTATTCAAAAGCGGTGTTGCAGGATCATTTAAGAGGCGGGCATATTCCTCTGACTGATTTGCAACAAATAAATTGGGATCAAAATATGGATATGAAACCATAGCCAATATTTCCCCTGTCGCGGGGCGCAATACAACAGCCGCGCCGATTCTGTTGCCTAAAGCCTGCTCCGCAAGTCGCTGAATTCTCCGGTCTATTGTAAGTACAACGTTTTTCCCCGGTTCGGGTTCCTGCACAATTCTGTCGCTTTCAACGTTTCGCCCGCGGGCATCTACTACCCTGTATTCAAAGCCGTCATTCCCGCGAAGGACAGACTCATACTGCTTTTCGATTCCAGTCTTTCCGATAATGCTGTTTCTCGTATAGCCATCGTTATAGTAGATTTTCAGCTCTTCGCTTGTTATATCCCCGACATAGCCGAGTATATGAGAAAACGAACCCGTTTCTATGTAATTCCTTACAGGCTTAGAGTACCAGCTAACGCCGGGCAGCTCGTCAATATTTTCAGCGATTTTGCAGATAGCTTCGTATGGCACGCTCGAGGCAAGTTCTATTTGCGTAAAAGAGCGGCGAAGATCATTGGGAATTTTTCTCAAAAGCTCGGAGGGTGTCATGCCCAATATTCCCGCAATCTTGTCCGCAACATTCTGGAATTTATCCGCGGGAACTTCGCCCGGCGTAATTACAACCGCGAACGCGTCGACATTAAGCACAAGCGGCATGGAAGCAGACCTGTCATAGATTTCCCCGCGCAATGCTGTAATTCTTCTTGCCCTCTGCGAAATATTTCGCGACATTGTCTGATAGGATTCCCCGTTTATTATTTGAAGGGAAAAAAGCTTCAAAGTATAGCCGCAGAGAATCACGAAAATAGAGATGGCTAAAAATTTAAGCCTTCCACTGTTTTCCGTTTTTTTCATTTTATTCGCTCGCTTTCTTTCACAATAAAAAGCGGCTTAAAAGCATCGAGGAGCTTAAACAAAAAAAGAGCGCACACGGCATTAGCCGCCGCCTCAAACCACAGCACAGGAGATACAATTCTGTATCGGATAATTTTATCGCCGAAAAAAAGCGTCATTGCCAATATAAGAAGCGCTTTCAAGAGCGTTGCCGCGAGAGCCGCAGCAACCGGAATAAAAAGCCGCTGTAGGTCAAATGAAGAATGAAATTTTCCCGTGGCGAAGCCCGTTATTGTTTTTGTCATGGCATTCATGCCAAGCGGAGCCGCAGAAACAAAATCCATAATTAATCCTGCAATAAATCCTGTCGTGCAGCCTAGGGCGGAACCGTTTTTAAGCGAAACATAAATCACAAGGAGCAGAACTAGGTCAGGAATCGCGGGCAAAACAGTGATGTTGGAAAGCACAACGGTTTGAAGGAGTGCGAGAAACACGGCGGCGAGCGCGGAGCAAAGAAGCACCTTTTTCATCCGTCAGCCCTTGCGTCTTCAAGCCAGATGCCGCCTGACATTTGAGAGGCGGCTTCTTCCGGCGCCGCCGTGTCAAGAATAAAAACGGTTTCCAGCCTGGCAAAATCGATTGCCGGATTGACAATAATTTCCAGCAAGTTATCGTAATTATTGGAATTGATTCCCGCAACAGTGCCTACGGCAATGTTAGGCGGATACGTGCTGTTTTCTCCGGACGTAACAATCATGTCGCCTGTTTTAATTTCTTCCTGCGCCCTTTTCGGCACATAGCGCATAATAAGCGATGAATCACGGCTCCCCTGCCCGTTTACAATTCCATAAAAGCGGCTGTTTTCCATCTTTGACGGAACATAGCACTGAAAATCGTACAAAGGCATTATCATGCACGTTGTCATTCCAACCTGAACCACTTTCCCGACAAGCAACCTGAAAGAAGAGTCCTGAAAAGACACAACAGGCATATCCTTGCGAACGCCGTGCCTTGCGCCCTTGTTTACGGTAATCCCGGAATATAGATTAGACGAATCTCGCCCTATAATTTCAGCTGGGATATTCTTGAATTGAACTGTTTCCGAAAAAGAAAGAATTTCCCGCAGCCTTTCGTTTTCCCTTATAATTTCGGCATTTGAGCGCTGCATGGTTTCATAATCCTCAAGGCGCTTTTCAAGGAGAGCGTATTTTTCCCTCAAGTCGGCAAGCTCTTTTACCGCATTAACCGTTTCAGAGAAGAAAGAACCAACGGAATAAGCTCCATGCTGAACAGTTGAAAGCGCGGAAAAGCCAATCTGCTTGAAGTTTATGACAAATCCCCCGGTTGAAAAGCCCAAGAGAAGCCCCGCCGCAATGATATAAATGAGCAGAAGAAAAAAATCCTGCCGCAGCTTGAAGGAAAATTTTACGCGCTTCATGTTCTGCCGCTTGCGGATTTCACTTATTCAAATTGTCGTATATGCTTCTTCCGATGGACATGCCCTTGAAGATTTCGTAATACTCTCCAGCTCCAATCGCCACGCAGTCCATTGGATTTTCAGCCACAATGACAGGAACGCCGGTTTCTTTGGAGATAAGTTTCGGAAGTCCTTTCAAAAGGGCTCCGCCGCCTGTCATTACAATTCCCCTTTCGACAATGTCCGCATTGAGCTCCGCCGGAGTCTGAGCAAGCGTTCTTTTAATTTCCTCTACAATCTGCGAGACAGGCGTTTTAAGGGCTTCCCTTACTTCAACCGAATCTATTTCAAGCCTTCGCGGAAGCCCGGTGATAGCATCCGTGCCCTTGATTTCAACTTTTTCGATATTTTTTTCCGGCGATGCGTTGCCAATTTCGATTTTAAGGCGCTCTGCAGTCTGCTCCCCGATAATAAGATTATGGACAGACCTGACATGCTTGATGATAGCGCCATCAAATTCATCGCCGCCAATCCGGATAGCGTTGGTAACAACCATGCCGCCAAGTGAAATAACGGAAACCTCCGTTGTGCCGCCTCCAATGTCGCAGACCATGTTTCCAGCCGGTTCATGTATTGGAATTTTAGCCCCAATTGCCGCGGCAAGCGATTCTTCTATTACTTGGACTTCACGCGCTCCTGCTTTATAGGCACTTTCCTTAACAGCCCGGTTTTCAACATCGGTAATGCAACTGGGAATGCCTATTACCATGCGCGGCTTAATAAGCCCGTGACGCGGCAGGATTTTTAGCACAAAATAACGGATCATTTTTTCCGTTGTGTCCATGTCGGCAATTACGCCGTCTTTAAGAGGCCGTATTGCCGTTATATTACCCGGCGTTTTCCAGAGCATTCTTTTTGCGTCAGTACCGACAGCAACAACCCTGTTAGTTCCCCTTTCAACCGCAACAACGGAAGGCTCATTAACTACAATCCCCTTCCCGCGCACATAAATCAGCGTATTGCAAGTGCCAAGGTCAACACCTATATCTGCAGAAAGACTTTGAAACAAGCCCATAAAAAACTTACCCTCCCGGAGTATCTATTCTATATTTTACCATAAATGCCGCTAAGTTTCAATTATCAATTATTAAGCTTCTCATACGCGCCGGAGTGCGATGGATCAACCCTGAGCGCCCGCCTCCACGATGCCCTTGCCCGCACAATATCGCCCCGCGCTTCTTCTATAAGCCCAAGCCCAAAATAAGCGTCAGCAGAATTGGGGTCTTCTTCAATAATTGCCTGAAATTCCGCTTCAGCCTGATCGTACTGCATTTCAGCAAGAAAAATTCCGCCCATAGCGTTATGACACCTGATTGCAAGGAGATCGTCATCAGTTACGCGCATTGTCTCGGCAAAAAACTGCTTTGCCTTTGTGTAATCCGGTATTTTCGCATAAGTTTCTGCCAGCGTAAAAAGAAGAAGATCCGAAGGCTTATTCGCAAGCGCTTTTGTAAAATATTCAGCCGCCTGCCCGTATTCTTCCAAAAGAGAAAATGAAAGCCCGCAGAATTCCGGAATATCCTGATAATCCGCGCCGCGATCGATAGCATAAAAGAGATATTTAAGGGAAAGATCAGCGTAGTAAAAGCCTTTTTGGTAATACGCCTTGCCGAGTATATACGCGATATCCTTCTTTTCACCGTCAGCAACCCTGTACCAGGCTTTGCGCAGGGAATTGATAGCTTCGTCTAAATAACTCTGCTCTTCAAAAACATCGGTCTGGCCAGTAAAAAGATAATACGCCGAAAAGCCATGAAGCGCGAGCGCTTCTCCGTCAAGCGGATGTCTTGAAAGAATTTTTTCTGTCTTTTCGTAGCATGAAAGGTAATCGCCGCTATTCCAGTCACTGTAGATTGAAGAAAAAGACGGAAGAAAAAAGCCGCGCTGGTAAAGAATTAAAATCGCTGCCAGCAAAACGACCAAAAGCAAAAGCGCGGCAGGCAAGAAAAAAATATTCTTTGTAAAAAAATGATGGCGGGAAGATAAAATATGTTTTTCGTTTTTTGGCTTCACAGCAAATCCCGTTCCATAACCTGCAAAAAAAGACAGAGGGCTGATAAGCCGGGTTCTGTCCGCAATGTAAGCGGAGAGACCATCTATCTTGAACGCTAAGCGTTGTCGCTTTGCGCCTTTTGCGACCAACCCGTAAAAAAGGCCGGAAACCCTTTACTGCTCGGTCT
>CAZDXD010000042.1:0-10088 GCA_964509415.1 uncultured Treponemataceae bacterium | reverse complement strand
GGCGGGGTCTTTTTCTGCCGTAAGGCGAATCTTGTTGCCGTCAACAATCATCGTGCTGCCTTCAAGCTTGACTTCCTTAGAAAAATGCCCGTGCACGGAATCGTATTTTAGCATGTAAACAAGATAATCGGGGTCGAGAAGATCGTTAATCCCGACAATCTGAATATCGGAACTGAAATTCTCCACCGCCGCGCGGAAAACCATGCGACCAATGCGGCCGAATCCGTTAATACCTACTTTGATCATCTTTGCACTCCTAGATATAAAAATGCTCTAAACTGGTATCGGTAGTTTACAAATTTAACGCATTACTGTCAATATTTCAGAAAACCGGTTTGGATAAATCGTAGTAATCAAGAATGCCTGTGCGCCATTCAAGTTTTGCGTTTCTGTCTTCCCATTCGATTGTGCGGACAATCTTGAATTTCCTTGTGTCCGCAGGATTTTCAAAAATCACAACGGCAAAATTTCCCTGCCCGATATAGACGATTGTCTCGTTTTCTTCGTGCGGTTCGCTTCCCTCAAGGAGCTTGAGAACGCAGTCAAAATGCGCAGGCTCTCCTGTGCCTTTGCCGGCAATAGCTCCTGTAATATCCTTAATGGTCTCGCCGCAGTACGGGCACACAAGAGAGGCGAATTTTGAAATCTGGGAAACGTTCGGCAAATCATTTTCCGTTTTAGCGCGCTCGCGGTATCCCCCGCGCGGCCTGCGCCCCGCGGCTTTCGCGCGGCTTGGCTCGGAATGCCTGTCCCAGCCTTCGCTGCCGCGGCTTTGCCCGCGCGGTCTAGCATGCCGCGGCCCTTTTTCGTAATGCCCTTTGCCGCCGTTCTGACGGCTGTTCCCGCCCATTTTATCCTCCTTAAAAAAGGACTATTCCGATTCCGTAAAGGCTGACTCAATATGAATCATGTCTTTTTCAGCGCCTGCCTTTGCATCTGCCCTTATTCCGGTAAAAATAACGTCAAAGCGCACCAGCCGCCCGCTGTGTTCAGGGTTTTCGGCTATATACAGTTCGGCAACATGAATCATGCGGCGGCGCTTGCCCGCGTTAATTACGCGCTCCAAGTCCTCAAGCTGACCGCCCGGCCAGTTTTTCACTTCTACAAAGACAAGGGTTTCTCCGTCAAGGGCGATTATATCAATTTCGCCCTCTTTCCGTCTCCAGTTTCTTGCGCAGACTGTCCAGCCTTTTGACTCAAGCGACGCGGCGGCAAAATCCTCGCCTCTGCGTCCGGTTTTTACGCGGTAAAGGCTTTCAGGCATTAAATCTCCGAAGGATTTAAGTCGCGGACAATAAAAAGGCTTTTGTTCGTGCGCAAATCCACAGTCTCGCTTTCATCGTCAGAGTAGCTCTGCCCCGCCTCGTCTATAATAATCTTTATAACAGGGCGCAGGGGCATTCCGGGAAAAACCTGAATTACGCGCGCGATTGCGGCATTGTTCATCAGGACAATCGAGCCTACAGGATATATTCCGATATTCTGCATCATTGCCTTTACAATATCGGGGTCAAACCGCCGCGCGTTGTCGGCTACAAGGCTTTTCATAGCCTCATAGCCCGAAAGGTTTGAGCGGTATGAGCGCGGGGAGACCATCGCCACAAATGCGTCGGCGGCTGAAACTATCCGCGCCTGAAGGCTTATTTTTTCGCCTGCAAGCCCCGCGGGGTATCCGTTGCCGTCCCATTGCTCATGATGCTGCGCGGCGGCAAGGGCAACTTCGTCCGGATACATAAGATCATCAACAATTATTTTGTAGCCGTAGCTTGGGTGAGAGCGGATAATTGCAAGCTCATCGTCAGAAAGTTTTCCGGCTTTGCTGACAATTTTATCCGGCACGCGGAGCATTCCCACATCATGGAGAAGCGCGCCGGCGAGTATCTGCTCAATCTCGGCTTCTGAAATAGAGAGGCTTTCGGCGGAAATCATGGAAATAATTGCCGCGTGAACGGCGTCTTTTGCCATTTCCTTGTCGGAAATATCGTTGCCGAGAATGCAGCGTATGGCATGAGCGCGGTCATCCAGAATAAAGCGATGAAGATCGCTTACAATGCCGTCAACGGCGCGGGATTTTACGGAGGCGGAATTTTTTATGCTTTCAAAAAACTCGTCAAGCGAGGCGATAATGGATTCATACAAAGCATATTGCGGCGCGTTTCTTATGGAAGGAGGAAGCCGGTCCATCCTGCCGTCGGGGAACACTTCTGCAAGCGTCTTTTGCTTTTGCGCAACAGATGCCTGCGCATCCGAAGAGTCCGCTTCATTCTCTGGGGTGTCAAATTCAGAAAAATCGGAAGGCGCAGGCGACTCAACCGCAAGCTCTCCCCCTTCTTTAGCCGCGTCCAGCGCTTCGCCTTCTGCCAGTTCCCTCCCCGCTGTAAGGACAAACGAAATATCCCAGCGCTCAAGGGCATTAAGCTCGCGCTGGTGAAGCGGCACACCTTCATCGACAAGCATGTATATCCCGTCATCAAAAAAAACGGGAGCGGAAAAGCGCATATTCTCTTTAAGCTCGCTGGTGTTGACTTTTTTTAACATTTTATCTTTCTCCAAATGCTATTTTATCATGTAAAGCATAATTTTGCGATTGTCAAAGCCATTTTTTTTGCTTTGCCTTTTCAAGAAAGGCAAAAACAGCCGCGGCAGCGCGGTAAGCGTTTTCAGGGATAAAAGCACCGGGCGGAAGCCCGAAAAGAAGCGCGGCAAGCCCTCCATCCTCGATGACGGGGATGCCCGCCTCTTGGGCGCTTTCTATAATGCGCAGGGCTGTGCGCCCCTCGCCTGCGGCTACAACGCGCGGGGCCTTTTCGCCGCGCGAATAGGAAAGCGCCGATGCAGTTTTGCGTGGCGGCTTTTTGCTTTTTTCGCCTTTCGTTTCCTTTTGGTCTTTTTGTGCCAAATCTGCCATAATGCCCCGCCGCTTAAATTTCTATGTCCACGGGCTTTGCCTCCGTGAAATCAGCGCCAAAGCCGTACTCAACCGGAACGGCAAACCCTGCGCCTTTAACAATTTTTGAAAGCTCATGGGCAAGTTTCTCTGCCTGCCGTTCTTGCGGAGGCGGGGCAACGGCAAAGCGGCACCCGCTTTCAGAGAACACAAAATCAGCTGAAAAGCCGCTTTCTTCTGCTGAGGATACCGCGGTTACCCTAGTTTCAATCGCCTTTCCGTCCGCGCTGCTCACAAGAAAGCGAATAGATCCCGTGCAGTCCATTCCGCCAAAGTTTCTCTTAAACGGCAAAATATGCCAACTTAATCCCGCGTCAGCACCTTCGCCTGTTCTGCCGGTATTCCTGCCTGTGAATGCGTTAAAAAAATCCGCGCTCTGGCTTTGCATTTTGCCGGCGGCTTCGGCTTCGGCATTCTCCCTGTCTTTTCCGCCGCGTTTCTGTCCGCTTTCGGCTTCTTCACCATCCCTTTTACCGCCGCTTTCAGGGTTTTTCCCCCTTTCGGCATCGGGATTGAGCGGCAAAACGCCATCTTCAACGCGGAAAGAATCGCCTGCGAATATTCTCCCTTCAAGAATATCAACTGCGGCTTTTAGGTTTTCTTCTGTAAGCGAGATTCCCTTCCACAAAAGCAGGGCGGCTGCCTCTGCTGCGCGCGGCTCCTTGCCGGGAAAAGCGGCGGCAAGAAACAAAACCCTGCGTACCACGGCAGGGTCCATGCGCATTCCAGAAACATGGAAAAACGAAAGAACACGACAAGCCGCCTCTGACGGGCTTATGCCATTGGAGGCTAAAAAGGAAGAAAAGGAAAAGCCGCGGGGAAACAAAAGCCCCGCTGTCCTGATATAAACCCTGCCGTTTTCAAAAAAGACCCTGCCTTTAAGGATTGAACCGGGCTGCAAGGAAAGGTCTGGCGGCATTTCGGAGCGGGCTGTAATGTCCGCGCCCGCAACTTGAATTCTTGCGGTGCCGTCAGGGTTTACGGAGCGCACATACAAAGAAACGCTTTGCCCGTTTTTAAGGACTACAGCGGCAACAGGCTTCTCCGCTGGCGTAAAAGAAAAGAGACCCAAAGGCTCACTGTGCAGATTTGGCTTCCTTTTCTTTGCGCACAATCAGCGGCTTAATGCGAGCGGCCTTGCCAACTTTCTTGCGTATATAGTAGAGCTTTGCGCGGCGCACCTTGCCGGGGCGGGTAACCTCAACTTTAGCGATTCGCGGCGAGTGAAGCGGAAAGACGCGCTCAACGCCCACGCCATAAGAGTTTTTCCGCACAGTGAACGTGCGCCCAATGCCGGAATTCTTAAAGCAAATTACAAGCCCTTCATAAACCTGAATGCGCTCATTTTTCCCTTCGACAATCCTAAAGTGAACCTTTACGGTATCGCCTACCTTAAAAGAGGGAACTTCCGCCTTTTTCTGGCTTTCTTCAATTGTTCTGATCAAATCCATTTTCAATCTCCTTAATCAGGGATACCGTTTCCCCGGAATAAATGCCGTCTCCTAAGCCTTTCGCCAGAAGATCAGGCCTTACGCGAAGCGTTTTTTCAACCTGCTTTCGCAGCCGCCATCGCCTTATATTTTCGTGGTGCCCCGAAAGAAGCACCTCTGGCACTGCCATGCCCTTAAACATTTCAGGCCTTGTGTACTGCGGATACTCCAAAAGCCCCGCGGAAAAGCTCTCCTCTTTAAGAGAATCGCCCGAAATCACGTCGGGAATGAGGCGGCAAGCCGCGTCAATTATAACCAGCGCCGCAAGCTCGCCCGACGAAGCGACATAATCGCCTATCGACAGTTCCTCATCCACATACAAATCGGCAATTCGCTGGTCTATTCCCTCATACCTTCCGCAGACAAAGACGAGCTCGTCCATCGCCGAAAGCCGCCACGCATCAGCCTGCGAAAAGGGCTTGCCCGAAGGCGTAGGGAAGACAACGCGCTTTCCCGCATCTTCCTCCACTCTTTCGCCCTTTGCCTTTACGCCCGCAGACTCAAGAGCGCGGGAAAGCGGCTCCGGCAACATAAGCATGCCCGCACCCCCGCCATAAACCGCGTCATCGCAGGACTTGTGCTTGTCAAGGGCGTAATCCCTTATATCGACAAGCGAAAAGCTGATTATTCCCTTTTGGACCGCCTTTGCCATAATCGAGCTTTCAAAAAAGGCGCGGAGGATTTCGGGGAACAGCGTAAGCGCGGTGATTTTCACAAGCGCTAGTCCAAAACCCAAGCGCACAAAAGCTCGACTGTCTTTTTTGCCATATCGACCTCGCCAATAAAGACATCGCGGAAGGGAACAAGGCGCAACGCTCCGCTATTAAGCTCAACTTCAAGCAAGCTGCCGCCTCCGCCTTCCGTTACGCCTGCAATCTTGCCGATAACATCGCCTTCGCACACAAGAACACACTGACAAAGATCATCCACATAAAACTCGCCCTCGTTTAACGGGCAGGCTTTATCGCGGGGAACAAGAACCTCCGCGCCCGAAAGCTGTTTTGCCTCTTCCGGCGTGTCAATCCCTGCAAATTTTACCAGAAAAGCCGCAGGAGAGCTCGCAGTCTCTTCTATTTGGTATTCAAAAACCTCTCCGCCTTCTTTTCCAAAGCGCAAGAAAACCGCGTCCAGCGCCTCAATATGGGCTGTTTCGCCGGAGGCGCTTTCAACTTTGACAAAGCCTTTAACACCGTGCGGCGACCTTACAAAAGCGGTTACAAGTTCGCCGCCTATAAGGGAAGCCCTTTTACCCGCGCAGGGCATAATCAGTCCAGAATTTCCAGGAAAACCTTTCTCCCGTGTCTTCCGGCGGAAGCGGCGATTACCGTGCGCATGGCGCGGGCAATCCTGCCGTCTTTTCCTATAACCTTGCCAATGTCGCCCTCCGCGACTTTAAGCTCAAGCACAACGCCGTGCTCATTTTTCACCTCGCGCACGGAAACAGCTTCCGCGTCATCGACAAGGGACTTCGCGATATACTCGACCAGCTCTTTTTCCATAAAACACCCAGCTTAAAGCGAAAAGCTGTTGTGGTTGAGCAGCCGCCTTACCGTGTCCGTAGGCTGCGCCCCCCTGTCGAGCCACGCGCGCACCCTTTCGGCATTGAAAGACACCTGCTTGCCTTCGGCTTCCACAGGCTGATAAACGCCAAGCTCCTCAATGGCGCGACCATCGCGCGGCTCCCGCGCGTCTTGCACGACAATGCGGTAATAAGGGCGCTTTTTGCTGCCGAATCTCTTCAGTCTGATTTTTACGCTCACCTATTGAATTCCTCCAAAGCGATAAACACAACAGCGGATTTTAGCCTGAAAAACAAAACAGGTCAAGGCGTTTAGAGCTTAGTTGGCTAGTTGTCTAGCCATGCTGGGGCACAGCAAGCCTGCCCGCCGGCAGGCACGGAGAGCGGCAAACGTCCCTGCGATTCTTCAGAGTGAAAAACGGCGATTTTTGTGTTAAGGAAACGCTGATTAACAGCTCATCAGCGGCGAACGAGGCAGACAAAAATCAGCAAGACCCGCATTTTGCAACCATCAAAATCCATTATATTCTTCTTAAGCCAAAATAAATACAAAAATAATTTGCAAATTTTGTATTCATGACTTACACTAAAAGCAGTGCAAGCTGAAAAGCTTAAATTCAACATATCAGGAGGAAAATCATGAAAAAACTGTTGGTTCTTTTTGCAGCCTTTGCGCTTGTACTGGCGGGCTGCTCAAGAAGCGAAGGAAGCGCCTCTTCCGGCGAGTCGGGCAATCATCTTGTTGTCTGGTCGTTTACCGACGAAATCGGGAACATGACAGAGTACTTCAAAGAAAGTCACCCCGACATCACCCTTGAGTATTCTTATACTCCTGCGGGTCAATTTCCAAACAAGCTAGACCCCGTCCTTACCACTGGGCAAGGCGCCCCCGACGTGTTCGGGCTTGAAATTTCGTTTGTGCGCAGGTATATCGAATCCGGGCTTCTTCTTGACATTACCGACATCTACGAGGCGAACAAGGACAAGCTCCTCGCCTATCCTGTTGAAATTGGAATGTATAACGGCAGAGTTTACGGAATGAGCTGGCAGGCGACGCCCGGCGCAGTGTTTTATAGAAGAAGCTTTGCAAAGAAATATCTCGGCACGGACGACCCCGCCGAGGTTCAGCAGTATTTTGCTGATTTTGACAAGTTTCTCGAGACAGCGCAGATATTAAAAGAAGCGTCCGGCGGAAAATGCGTCATTGTCCCGTCGACAGGCGATCTTCTCAGACCGTTTATGGCGGCGCGGGAGAACCCGTGGGTTGTAGACGAGAAGCTTGTAATTGACCCGATCGCTATTGAGTATATGGAAATGGCAAAAACGCTTCGCACCAACGGATATGAAGCGCGCGTTGACCAGTGGTCCGAAGGCTGGTTTGCCGGCATGAAAGACGCTCTGAAAGACGAAAACGGCAATGATGTCGAGGTGTTTTCCTACTTCCTTCCGACATGGGGGCTTCATTACTATCTAAAAACCAACTCGCCTGAAACTTCGGGCGACTGGGCAATGATTCAGGGACCCGCTTCATACTACCGGGGCGGCACGTGGATTGCCGCGTACAAGGGCACAAAGAATGTTGAGGCAGCCAAGGAATTTATTCGCTACCTCACAGTCGATGACGGCTTTCTAGAAACATGGGCAAATGAAACAGGCGACCTTGTCTGCAATCTTGATGTTGTGGACAAAATCAAGGATAACTTCTCCGAGCCTTTCCTTGGCGGGCAGAACCACTACGCAGAATTTGCAGAAATGGCTAAGAGCGTTGACGGCTCGCTGACGCAGGGCACCGACCTGACCATTGAAGGCCTTTTCGGCGAAGCTGTAACTGCCTATGTCAACAACGAAAAGACTATGGAGCAGGCTCTCGAGGATTTTCGCTCGCAGGCAAGCTATCAGCTGGGGATCTAGTTTACGGTAGACGGTAGACGGTAGACGGTAGACGGTAGACGGTAGACAGAGTATAGGGCAAAGCAAGTAGAGTGCCGCGAGTGCAAGCTTTGCGCTGGGTGAGCGATACGTTTCTTGCTAAGCCCTAGTGGCTGCCGACTGCCGACTGATGACTCATTCTATAGGAGGTTTCGTTATGGCTAAGGCACTTGCCGCAAAAAAACCGTCAGGGATGGAAGCGCGGCGGAATAGGTGGGGCTACTTTTTTGTAGCTCCATTCGTCATTGTTTATTTGATTTTCAACCTGTATCCCACGATATACACGTTTGTGCTTTCGTTTTCGGATCTGCGCGGGCTGCGAAGCGATTTTTCCATAGTTGGCTTTGAAAACTTCGCAAAGCTTATCACTGACCCGTACTTTTGGGGGGCTGTCGGCAACACGTTTATCATTTGGGGGTGGAACTTCATCCCGCAGCTAGGCGTGGCCCTCCTCCTTGCAATCCTGCTTTCGGATATCCGCCTAAACCTAAAGGGGCGGGGCTTTTTCCGCGCGCTAGTTTACATGCCAAACCTGCTAACCGCCGCAAGCATAGCCCTCCTTTTCCGCAGCCTTTTTGGGTATCCGGTAGGGCCTGTAAACCAGTTCTTGCAGTCGCTGGGCTTTTACAGCGAAACCGTCCGCGCCGACGGCACTGTGGTGCGCGAGGCGTTCAACTTTTTCCGCAACGTGGCCGTTACGCGCGGAATTACCGCCTTCATACAGTGGTGGATGTGGTACGGCCACACGCTCATCATGCTGATGGCGGGCATCACGAGCATCTCGACAAGCCTCTACGAGTCCGCAGTCGTTGACGGCGCTAACACGCGGCAAACCACGCTTTACATCACGTTGCCGCTCCTCCGCCCGATGATGCTCTACATTCTTGTAACGTCGCTAATTGGCGGCATGCAAATGCTCGACATCCCGTTCCTGCTCACCGACATGCGCGGCGCCCCCGACTTTAAGATACGAACAATGGCGGTTTACGTCTACAACATCGCCTTTCAGGGCAGAAACGACTACGCTTACGCGGCCGCAATTTCCGTTGGAATGTTCTTTATCACGTTGGTGCTCGCCATCTTCACGTACTTCTTTGTGCAGGATAGAAGCGACCTCAAGCGAAAAAAGTAAGGGAGGTTAAGGTTAAATGAAAGAAGCTTCAAGCAGCGCAAGCTCAAAGCAGCTCAAGTCAGCGTCCGCGTCCCTTCGCCTTCAAAGGACGCTTTGCTACATTTTGATGGTTTTTTTGGCGCTTCTTGCAATTGTGCCAGTTTACGTCATGCTGATCAACGCCACGCGCTCAACCGAGCAAATCAACGCGGGGCTCTCGCTCGTTCCAGGCACAAACATTGCGTACAACTGGAACGCGCTTACAAGCCGCGGCTTTCAGATATGGCAGGGCTTCGCGAATAGCGCCTTCCTTGCCATCACGATGACAGCGTGCGGCGTCTATTTTTCTTCAATGACGGCCTACGGTCTGCACATTTACAACTTTAAGGGAAGAAGGTTTCTTTGGGGATTAATCCTCTTTATCATGATGCTTCCGCATACGCTGTCATTTATCGGCTTCTACCAGTTTATGGCAAAAATAGGGCTTTTGAATAGCTATATCCCGATGATTATTCCAACAATCGCGAGCGCTGGAACCGTGCTTTTTTTGCGGCAGTATCTTTCTTCGGTGCTGTCAATGGAACTGATTGACGCTGCAAGAATCGATGGGTCGGGCGAGTTTAGGACATTCAACCGCATTATTCTTCCGGTGACTACGCCAGCGCTTGCCACGCAGTGCATTTTTTCGTTTGTCAACTCGTGGAACAACTTTTTTACGCCGTTCGTGCTTATTTCGGACACAAAGAAGTACACGTTGCCAATGCTGGTGCAAATGCTCCGTGGCGATATTTACCGCACAGAATACGGCGGAATTTACCTTGGCATTGCAGTCTCGATTGTCCCGATTTTGATTTTCTACGCCTTCATGTCAAGATTTATCATCTCCGGGCTTACAATGGGCGGTGTAAAAGAGTAAGGCTGGCGTAGAGCGAGGATAACACTCTGCGGTCGTCAGCAGATGACCGCAGGCTTTTGCTTTGCTTACCGCGAAACAGTGATATTTGTGTCTTTCGCGGTTGACCAAGCTTTTTCTATTAAGCCGAGCAAGTCCCCGTTGTCGCTACGCAGGCTCATGCTTGCCCCTGTAACCGC
>CAZDXD010000041.1:0-10203 GCA_964509415.1 uncultured Treponemataceae bacterium | reverse complement strand
AAGCGGAAAAGAATTGTCATTGAAAACTGCCATGCGCTAATGGTAAAGCATTGTCTGATTGAAGTCAATGTTTGTTCCAAGTTTTAATCTCTAGGCACTGAGTATTTTCTTGCTTTTTTCTAATTTTTTTTATAAAGTTGTTTTTAGAGAAATTTTAGTAAAATTAGAGAAATTTTAGGCAATTTTTAAGCAAATTTGGGCTAAGAGTTTAAGGGAGGATGCTTGTGCTGGACAAGGAGTTGATTGCTTTAGCTGATGATGTTATAGCCCGCCGCTGTGAAATGCAGCATGTTGAGCTGAAGGCGGCGGCAAAGGGCTGCCCGACAAGGCTCTACGATACACTTTCTTCTTTTGCCAATCAGCGGAACGGCGGTACAATAATCTTCGGCATAGACCAATTGGGCTATACTGTTTGCGGCGTGTATGACCCGCAGGATCTGCAGGTAAAGGTAACGGAGCAGGCCTTGCAGATGTCCCCTGCCGTGAGGCCGCTTTTTACCGTTGCGGCGTATAAAGGCAAGACGATTGTCTCCGCTGAAATAGCCGAATGCGACCCATTTTCCAAGCCCTGTTTTTACAAGGGGGCGGGACGGCTGCGCGGTTCATTCATAAGGGTAGGGGAGGCTGACCTGCCTATGACAGAGTACGAAGTCTACAGCTATGAAGCCTTCCGCGCCAAAGAAAGCGGCGAAGCGAGGGTTATCGAGCGCGCCGGCTTTGACGACGCTATCGATATTGCCGCGCTAGAAAAGTACAAAGAGATGCTGAAGCAGAGCAAGCCCAATCTCGCGGGGTTGCCCGACCGCCAGCTTTGCAATTTGCAGGGGCTTTTCCGCGATGAAAAGCCAACGCTTGCGTGTCTCATGCTTTTCGGCCTTTATCCTCAAGCATTCTTCCCTCAAGCGTGCATAACGGCGGTCGCTGTGCCGGGCAATTACTTGGGCGAAACGGGCGCTGAAGGCGAGCGCTTTGCAGATAACAAAAGAATTGAGGGGACAATCCCTCAAATGCTCGAAGGGGCGCTCTCTTTCGTGCAGAGGAATACAAGGCAGAAAACCATCATCGCAAGGGACGGCAGCCGCCGCGACTTGGACGAATATCCCATGATAGCGGTTCGCGAGCTTGTTCTCAACGCGCTGATACACAGGGATTATAGCATTCACACAGAGACTTCTCCCATAAGGCTTATGCTTTTTAACGGCCGCCTTGAGATAGAAAACCCCGGAGGCCTTTACGGACGGCTCACCCTAGATGCTTTGGGCAAGGTTGGGGGAGACACGCGCAATCCGTGCATAGCGGGCACGCTTGAGGTTATGCGAATAACAGAGAACAGGTTTTCAGGCATTCCTACAATCAGAAGGGAGGCTCAAAAGCGAGGCTTGCGGGAGCCAAAGTTTGAGAATCTTCGTGGGGCGTTCAAGGTTACTCTTTATGCAGAAGCGGACGAAACGGCAGTGTATGAAGAAAATGCCGCAGCGTATGGGAGTGGCGGCATTGCGGCGAGGATAATCGAGTTCTGTGCCGTCCCGCGCTCCAGGCAGGAGCTTGCCGAGCATTTTGGCTTTGACTCTTCCTCGTATTTTGTGAAGCGCTACGTTGTTCCTTTGGTTAAAGAGGCTAAATTAAAGGAAACCGTTCCAGGCGCACCCAAAAGCAAAAACCAGCGGTATGTAAGCTCCAAGCTCTAACCGCCTATTGACCTTCCCTTTTTTTTCTGGCAAAATTCTATAAACTGGAAGGATAAAGGAGTTTTGCCGTGCCCTGTGGAAGAAAACGAAAAGCACAGAAAATCGCTACTCACAAGCGCAAAAAAAAGCTTAGAAAAAACCGGCATAAGAAAAAATAGCCTCAAGGCTTTCGCCGTTTCTATTTCGCAGCGGTTTCGCTTTTAATTTTTAAGCTTTTGGCCGTGAAAAATAGCTTTGCGGCCTTTTTTAATGCTTTTTCCCTTGCCATAGGATGTGTGATGAGTCAATCTATTTTGTCTGAAATCACTTCTCCCCAATCCCTTAAAAGCCTTTCCGGCAGGGAGGCGAGTTTGCTTGCCGAGGAAATACGCGGGATAATTGTAGACACCGCAAGCCGAAACGGCGGGCATCTTGCAAGCAATCTCGGCGCGGTTGAGCTTGCCATTGCCCTTCATTCCGTGTTTTCAAGTCCCGACGACTGCATTGTTTGGGACGTGGGGCATCAGTGCTATGCGCACAAGCTCCTCACCGGAAGATTTTCCCGCTTTGATACAATCCGCAAAAAGGGCGGCATTTCTGGCTTTCCGCGCAGGGACGAAAGCCCACATGATGTTTTTGGCACGGGGCACGCTTCCACGTCAATTTCGGCGGCGTATGGAATCCTCAAGGCTAAAAGGCTTAAAGGAGACACGGGAAAGGTTATTGCCGTAATCGGCGACGGCGCAATGACAGGCGGCATGGCTTTTGAAGCCCTTTCCAATGCAGGCGAAAACAGGGAAGACTCCAAGAAAACATCAGATCTCATTGTCATTTTAAACGACAATAAAATGTCGATAGGGCAAAATACGGGTGCTATTTCAAAGTACCTTTCGCGGCTTTCAATGCACAGGCATTATCAGGCTTTCAAATCCCGGACGGAACGGATTGTGCGAGCTGTGCCGTTTATGGGCGCAAGCCTCTACAGGTTTGTCAGCCGCATTAAAAGCGCACTCAAAAAGTTTTTGCTTAACGACAATTTGTTTATGGATTTGGGCTTTGAGTATGTAGGGCCTTTCGACGGACACAAAATCTCTGAATTAAAAAGGGTTCTCTCCGATGTAAAGAAGCTCGACCATCCCGTTGTCGTGCATGTCGTAACAAAAAAAGGGCATGGCTGCAGCTATGCTGAAAACGACCCTGAAAGCTTCCACGGCGTAGGGCCTTTTTGCGTAATCGACGGGCAGATTGAAAAGCCTGATCGCCTAAACTTTACAGAAGTCTTTTCTAATATATTGCTTGAAGAAGCGGCTTTGCGCGCCGATATTGTTGCGATTACTGCGGCGATGAAAAGAGGCACGGGGCTTTCAGCCTTTGCCCGCAAGTATCCTGACAGATTCTTTGATGTGGGAATTGCCGAAGAGCACGCGGCAACGTTCGCGGCAGGACTTGCGGCAGGTGGGCTTCTTCCTGTAGCGGCGATTTACAGCACATTTATGCAGCGAGCGGCGGACCAGCTTATCCACGATGCCGCGCTTCAGTCCCTGCCCGTTATTTTTGCGCTTGACCGCGCGGGCGTTGTTCCCGATGACGGCGAGACGCATCAGGGCCTTTTTGACATTGCGATGTTCCGCTCCGTGCCGGGCATTGCGATTCTTAGTCCCGCTTCCGCCGAAGAAATGCGCGTTCTTTTCAAGTGGGCGTTTGACGCGAAAAGACCTGTGATTATCCGCTACCCTAAAGCTGTCTGTCCGCCTGAAATGCCTGCCTTTTCTCTCCCCGCGGACGAGGGGCGCGGCGTTTTTGCCGAGCATGACTGCTCCGACGCTCTGATTGTCTGTACTGGCGGCATTTTCGGCGAGGTGCAGGAGGTATCCAACATTCTTGCAAAAAAGGATTCCCCCGTGGACATTTACAATTTGCGCTTTATAAAGCCGCTTGACGAAGAGTATTTTCTTGAAGTTACAGCGCGATATTCTTCCATTGTGATTGTCGAGGACGGAATCAAAACCGCAGGCATTGGCGAATATCTTGAAGGGCTTTTGCGCTTGGCGCATCCTGAAGCAAACACAAGCGTGCTTGCCTTCCCGGAAGAGCTTTTTGCTGCCAGCGGGAAAAGAGCGGGAATCCCCGGTCTTGTCGGCACAAGGCAAGAAATCCTTGAAGCTGCGGGGATGTCTCCCGGTCATATAGCGGGAGAAGTAAAGCGCCTTCGCTCTCTTGCCGCGCGCAAAGCCTCTATCCCTTCTTTGCAGGGCATTGATGGCTCGCCTTATTCCGCTTGAGCTTTCCGGCGGAAGGATTGTTCCGCGCCCTCTTCCCGCCTACATTGCAGGCATTGTCAACGCAACGCCTGACTCCTTTTGGGAAAAAAGCCGCGTTCCTTTCGGCACCCCCGCCGCTGTAAATGAGGCTGTTGAGTACGCTCTTTCTCTTGCGGAAGACGGTTGCGATATCCTTGACATTGGCGCCGAGTCTACGCGGCCGGGTGCGCGCTATATTGAAGCCGAAGAAGAGGCGGCAAGGCTTATCCCGCTTATTGAGGGAATCCGCAAGCACAGCTCCATTCCCATTTCTGTTGACACGCGAAAGGCTTCCGTGATGAAAGCCGCTTTTAGCGCGGGCGCGGATATCCTCAATGACGTGTCGGCTTTGGAAGATGACGCGGAGCTTGCCGCCTTTTGCGCTCAAGCTGATATTCCCGTTATACTGATGCACAGGCGCGGCACGCGGCAGGGGGCAATCGCGCCTTGCGATGTTCTGCGCTATCTTCTTGAAAGGGCGCAAGCCGCGGAGACTGCGGGAATAAAGAAGGAAAAAATTATCCTTGACCCCGGAATAGGCTTTGGAAAGCAGTATGAAGAAAGCCGCAATTTAATCCGAAGCATAGATATTTTTGCCGGCAAAGGCTACAATGTGCTTATTGGCGTTTCACGAAAATCGTGCATTGGAGTAATGACCGGCCGCGATACGGCAGAAAGGCTTAGCGGCACGCTGGCGGCTGAAATGTTTGCCGCGGTGCACGGCGTTGCTATTTTGCGCGTTCATGATGTAAAAGAAACAAGGGATATGCTCGCCGTGCTTCGGGAGCTGACGAACTGATGGATTTTTTTAACAGGCTTAAAGACTTTTACGAATGGATAAATCCTTTTCTTGATATTTTTATCCTTGCATTCCTGCTGTACTCAATGTATAGCGTTCTTGTTAAAACCCAAGCCGCGCAGCTTTTCAGGGGAATTGTTCTGCTTCTTGCAATTTACGCTACGGCGGTGATTCTCCGCCTTGAAACTCTTCTTTGGATTTTGAACGTGTTTGCGCCTGGCCTTGTGCTAGGCATTGTTGTGGTGTTTCAGCCTGAACTGCGCAAAATTTTTCTTAAAATCGGTCAGAATGATTTATTCAAAATCGGCAAAAGATCAAGCCGCCCGTACATCGATGCTGTTGTTGCAGCTGCCGAAAAGCTTTCAAGCTACAAGCGCGGCATGCTTGTGATTTTTATACGCAAAAACACGTTGAAAGATATTGTAGAATCCGAGTCCGGAACGCGCCTTGACGCGCGGGTTTCTTCCGCGCTTCTTGTTACGATTTTCGGGCACGACACGCCGCTTCACGATGGTGCGGTTGTAATCCACGGCGGAACGGTTCTTGCCGCGGCGTGCTATCTTCCGCTTTCGGAACAGCAGGATATCCGCAAGTCCTTTGGAACAAGGCACAGGGCGGCTCTCGGCATTGCCGAGCAGACAGACGCTGTGGTTGTGATTGTCTCCGAAGAAACGGGAGCGATGAGTCTCGCGTATGACTCAAAGCTCTATTACGACCTTTCCTCAAGCGAACTTACGCGGAAGCTGGAAAAGCTTCTTGACGTGCCTGACGAATCTCCCGATGATGAAGGCGAAAAAGAATAAAGATGAACAGGCTGAAAAACCTTCCTGAAGCAATTATTAAAAACTGGGCGGAAAAAGTTATTTGCCTTACAGTTGCCCTGTTTTTATTTTTGTTTTACCGCATAAGCACTCTGGAAACAAAAACGTTTTCCGTGCCGCTTCAAATTGAAAACACAGGAACGCTGACGCCTTCCGTGCCGTATCTTAAAACCGTGCGCATTTCCTTGCGCGGGGAACGCGATAAAATTTATTCCATTGCCGAGGAAGATGTAGCCCCGTATCTTGACATTTCTTCCGCAGCAGAAGAAGGGGAGACCACGCTGCCCGTAAGGTTGCGGCTTTCAGGAACAGCCGCAGCGATTGAGCCGCTTGAGATAACAATTGACCCGCCCGAAATTACCGTTATGCTTGAAAGAAAGATGACAAAGTCGCTTCCGATTTCTTGCGTGCTTACGGGTTTTCCCGAAGAAGGCTACGCGCTTGAGAACTGCGCGCTAAATCCCCCTTCGATTGCGGTTTCGGGCCCCCGCTCCCTTATCGAAGGGCTTGAGGAGCTTAAAACTGAGCCTGTCAGCCTTGAAGGGTTAAATTCAAATCTTGACGGCACGGCATCTGTCGTTCTTCCGGGAGAGCTTTTTTCGCTTGAAGGTTCCGCGTCGGTAAGCTACCGCCTTTCGATTACGCCTGAAATCTCCGAGCGCAGCTTTGAAGGGGTTAGGGTTGTCTTTGGTCCTTTGATTTACGGGCTGGAAATGGAGAGCGCCCCTGTAACGGGAAGCCTGATTATACGCGGCTCGAAGCCTGTCCTTTCGCGGTGGATGCCTCCTTCAACGCTTTTGTCTGTTTTATGCAGCGAAATTACGGAGCCTGGAATATATACGCTTGATGTAAGGGTGAATATCCCTCAGGACTTTTCGGTGGTTTCCCTTGAACCGCAGACTGTCACGATTGTTGTAAGGGAGCGCGACGATGATTAGCGGGATTGGAATTGATTTAGTCGAAATACAAAGAATAAAAAACTGGCTTGCAAACGACAGGCTTCTTAGCCGTTTTTTTCATCCGCAGGAAATTGAAGATGTGCGCAGGCGCGGCGCGCGCGCAGCGGATTCCCTTGCTGCAAGATTCGCGGCAAAAGAAGCGTTTGGCAAGGCGCTGGGCACGGGGCTTATCGGCTTTAGCCTGCGGAACGTGCGCGTTGCGGCATCTGCTTCCGGCAAGCCTGAGCTTGTTCTTTACGATGATGCTTTGGAAGCCTTTCTAAAAGGCGGCGAGGGGCGGCTTCACCTTTCGCTTTCCCATGACGGCGGAATTGCAGCCGCTGTGGTAGCGATAGAAAGGTAGTCATAATTCTTAATGCGGGGTGAATGATGGCAACGGCAAAAGCAGATTTGGCGCAGGAAAATGCGGAAAAAGTCTCGGAACTCACTTTTTTTTCAAAAGAGCAGGTTATCTGCCCTATTTGCGATACGCGCTTCAAAAGGGAAGAGCTAAAAAGCGGCGGCGGCAGGCTTATTGCAGGCAATTTGACGGACGAGCTGCACAGGCTATACGAGCCGTCTGCAAAGTACGGTGAAATTTTTCCGCTTGTATACGCTGTAACGGTTTGCCCAAAATGCTATTACGCCGCCCTTCCGCAGGATTTTTCCGTTCTAGACAATGACAGCCTGAATGCCATACAGGGAAAAATGGACGCGCGCTATGCTTCCGTAATCAACTTATGCGGCTCTCTTGATTTCAACAATAACAGAAGGCTTCATGAAGGCGCGGCTTCATATTATCTTGCGATGTTGTGCTACGAAAATGTGCCGATTAAGTTTTCCCCAACAATCAAGCGGGGCTTGTGCTCGCTTCGCGCGGCGTGGCTCTTTTCTGATATGGAAAGAAAATTCCCCGGCGAGAACTACGATTATGTTGCATCCCTCTTTTACCATAAAGCGCTCTTTTTTTACCGCCGCGCCGTTGAGCTTGAAACAAGCGGAAAAGAGATGATTTCAAGCCTTAAATCTTTCGGCCCTGATTTGGACAAGAACTACGGCTTTGACGGCGTTTTGTACATGGCAGCGCTTCTTGAATATAAATACGGCTCCAAGACCGACCCCGAAAAGCGCAAGGAGCTGATAATGTATCAAAGGCGCTCCCTTGCCAAAATGTTCGGGCTTGGAAGGTCCTCTAAAAACAAGCCCGGTCCGTTGCTTGAACACGCAAGAAACTTGTACAATTTAATTGTCGCGGAACTCGGCGAAGAGGACGAGTAATTTTTTTTGATGCCGCGATGAAAAATGAAAGAAGAGGCCTTTCGCAATATAAAGCTGAAAATTTCATACGACGGCACGCGCTTTTCAGGCTGGCAGCGGCAGGACAGGAAAGACCGCGCCGTGCGCACTGTTCAGGGCGAAATTGAAAAAGCGCTCGCGAAAATCCATAAAACGCACATTCCGCTCACAGGTTCAGGAAGAACAGACTCCGGCGTTCACGCGGCGGGGCAGGTAGCTAACTTTTACACCGATATAAGCTCAATTCCGCCTGAGCGCTTTGTGCACGCGCTCAATTCTCTCCTCCCCCCTGACGTGCGCATTCTGTCCTCGCAAGAAGTGCCCGCGTCATTCAATTCGCGCTTTGACGCGAGGGAGAGGACATACCGCTATTTTTTGCACTGCGCCGCGCAGGTTCCGGCTCATGAAATTCCCTATTGCTGGCCCTTGTTCCGCCGCCCCGATGTCCGCAGGCTAAACGAAATGGCGGCGCTTTTATCCGGCGAAATTGACTGCTCGTCTTTTGCCGCTGCGGGAGATAAAAGCGTTTCAAAGTCACGGTTTTTCTATGGAGCTTCTTTTTTCCCTGAAGGCGGCAAGCTCGTCTTTGAAATTTCCGCAAACGCCTTTTTATGGAAAATGGCGCGCACGGTGCTTGGCACGTTGCTTGGCCTTGAAAAAAAAGGCGCTGGAGCAGAAGACTTTAGCCGCGTTATTGAAAGCCGCGACAGGCGCTTCGCGGGAGAGAGCGCCCCTGCAAAAGGTCTGTTTCTCTGGAATGTGCGGTATTGACGGAGCGCCCCTACATTACGCTCATTGGGTCCACGTCAGCTTCAAGGTAAACGCCGCGCGGACCTCGCCAGCTTTCTGCAAACTCTGCGGCGGCGGGCAAAAGGCTTTTTAGGCTTTTTGTTTTTAATAGAATATGAAAGCGCCAGTTCCCCGCAATCATTGCAAGCGGGCATTCCGCGGGACCGAGCACGGCAACCCCCTCAGGAAGCGTTTTGCGCAGGGTTTCGGCGGCTTCTTCCGCGCTGCTTTCCACGCTAGAGGCGTTCTTTCCTCTAAAGAGAAAGCGCACAAGCCTTGTGCAAGGCGGAAAGCCAAGCGCCTGCCTTTGCTCAAATTCTTGCCTGTAAAAGCCTTCGATGTCCCCTGCCGCCGCGTAGACAATCGCGGGAGCATGAGGGTTCCAAGTTTGCACAAGCACCTTGCCGTCCGGTGAAAACCTACCCGCGCGCCCAGCCGCCTGAACAAGCAGCGAGAATGTCCTTTCCGCCGCGCGGAAATCGGGCATTCGCAGCGCGGTGTCCGCAAGGATTACTCCCACAAGGCTCACCCCAGGAAAATTGAGCCCCTTCGCTATCATTTGCGTGCCAAGAAGAATGTCCGTTTTTCCGTCCCTAAAGTCCTCTAAAATCCTTTTAAGCGCGCCCTTTTCCTTTACGGAGTCAGCGTCCGCCCTTTTGACTGAAAGGCCGGGAAACGCGCCGCGCAGCTCGCTTTCTATAAACTCCGTGCCAAAGCCAAGATACGCCACGTCAAGCGAGCCGCACTCAGGGCAAACTTGCGGCGGCTCTGTCTGCCAGCCGCAGTAGTGGCACTGCATTCTGTCAGGGTTTCTGTGCCAAGTCATCGGCACGGAGCAGTTTTTGCATTTAAGCTCAAAGCCGCAAGTTTTGCACTGGAAAAAGCGCGTAAAGCCTCGCCTGTTAAGAAAGAGCACCGCCTGTTTGCCGTTTTTCTTCGCCTCAAGAATGCTTGCTCTCAGCTCATCGGACAGGGCGCTTTTTTCCCCTGCAAGCGGAACAACAGAAACAGAAGGCGGCTTTCCCCCTGCAAGGCGCTTTGTAAGCGGAAGCTCCGCGATGGTGCCGCGCTTCATTTGGTGCCACGCCTCAAGCGAGGGGGTGGCGCTCCCCATCACGAGAACGCAACCCTCTCGCGCGGCGCGGTACATTGCCACCTGCCTTGCATGATAGCGCGGGGCGCTGCCCGATTTATACGCCGACTCCTGCTCCTCGTCAATGATGATTAGCCCCAGCTTTTTCGCGGGCGCGAAAACCGCGCTTCTAGCCCCTATTGCAATCTGCGCCTCCCCGCGCCTTATGCTCTTCCACTGCGCGAGCTTTTGCGCAGAGGTGAGCCCAGAATGAAGCACAGCCGCGCGCTTCCCAAAACGCGCCGTTGCCTCCTCTACAACCTGATGTGTTAGGGAGATTTCAGGCACAAGGTAAATGACTGACTTTCCTTCATTTATTACTCTTTCCGCCGCGCTTAAAAAGACTTCTGTTTTGCCAGAGCCCGTAATGCCGCGCAGGTAAAAGACCTTGCCGTCTTGCCCGCGACTGCCGCCAGAACAATCCGCCGCGCAGATTTTCTCGATAGCGCTTTTCTGCTCAT
>CAZDXD010000040.1:0-10231 GCA_964509415.1 uncultured Treponemataceae bacterium | reverse complement strand
CCTCTTCGGGGGCAGTGAGCGAAAGAGCGTTGCCCAAAACGGGTGCAGTGGCGCTGAAAAGCGTTACCCTAAACCGCCCCAGTGGGAACAAAAAGTGTTACCTTTTTTGGGGGCATATCACGAGGGCAGCGCTTTTTTCGCTAATTGCGACCATCACAAGCGCTTGTGAGAGACCATCACAACTGCTTGTGAGAGGCAGTCATCAACTGCTTGTGATAGCCGCAAAAATCGCCGTTTTTGCAACAGAAAAATCGCCGCCTGCCTGCCGCCTGCCCGCGCAGGCGGGGCAGGCAGGTTTTTAAGGAGAAAGAATTGCGTTTGATGAGGGGCGTTTGCCCGCAAAAAAAACTTGACTTTTCTGCGCAGTACCCGTAAGATTATGCTATGAACCTTAAAACTGTATTAACACCCGAAACCGTTAACCTTCATTTGAAGGGAACGTCAAAAGAAGCTATCATTGACGAGCTTCTCGACCTCTTGGTCAGCGCCGGCAAGGTAAAAGACAAAGTCGCCGCCAAAGCCTGCGTTATGGACAGGGAGCGCAAGATGTCCACGGGGATGAAGCATGGAATTGCCATTCCGCACGGCAAAACGGATTCGGTGGAAGATCTTGTGGCGTGTCTTGGGATTTCCGACAATCCTGTTGACTTTGATTCACTGGATCAAGAGCCCTGCCGCATTTTTATCATGACGCTTTCTCCTATTGATAAAACAGGGCCGCACCTTCAGTTCTTAGCTGAAGTAAGCCTTCTTTTCAAGAGTGCCGAAAAGCGCCAGGAAATTCTCAAATCCACCGATGCGGCTGATGTTATCCGCATCCTGACCGAATAAACGCTCCAAAAAAACACTTGCGCATCCGCCCGCAGAATAAATCGCGGGCGGCGTTTTTGCGCTGTGGTTTTATGAAAGTCAAGCCTCTTTTCTCTTACAATGAAGGTTTCCTCATTGACGCAGGCGGAAACGCGCTTTCTGTTGCGCCTGCGCAAATGCGGGTAGGCGATCTTTCTGCATTCAGCGAAGACGACATAGCCGCGCTTTCGGCAGAGGGGATAAACCTTGCGCTTTTGCGCATTGGCCTAGACACAATAGCTCCTGCCCCTGATTCCTTTAACGAAGCGGCTCTTGCGCGTCTTAGGGAAATCCTTAAAGCCGCGGAAGAAAAGCGCATTGGCGCGGTTCTTTCAATAGAGCCCGCGGCAAATGGGCTTTTTATCAGCGCGGCAGAGCACGCGGCGCGCCGCCTTAAAGACTGCGCCGCTCTTATAGGCTTTGCTGTTTCAGAAGGGGCAGGCAGGGAATTTCTTTCCGAGCTGGCGACGCGCTTTGAAAAAAAGCATCCAACGCTTCTTTTTTTTGTTTCACCGCAGGCAAAAAGCGCCGCGGAACAGCCGAAGCCGCAAAGCAGCGAAAGCAAGGCGACTTGCCCCGCGCCTTTTGTTAGCTCCGAGTTCTGGCCTCAAGCATGGCTTTAAGGGGAAAGCGCAAGGCCATCAGGCAAAATTTACATAATGCTGTCCGCAACAAGCTGAAACAAGTCAATGTCCGTAGCTTCGCGATAGGAAAGAATGCGGGACACATAGTCCAGCGTGCTCTTGGGCGTTTTTCCGCCTAGCACTGTTGCAGCCCCTGCGTTGTACATGGCGAGCGCCGCAACTTCGTTCCCGCTATGGTCAATGCAGAAGCGCAGGTGCGAAAGCCCGTTTTTAGCGTTAATGTCGGGATTAAACATTTCGCGTTCGGAAAGCTCAGGGAATGACCTGCTGTTAAGCTGAAACAAGCCGCGGTCTACAGAATTTGAATTCACATTGACGGCCCTAGGCTGAAAACGGCTTTCCTCCCATGAGAGCGCAAAGGCAAGCGAAGGCGAAATATTGTTTTCGTCGGCGTACTTTAAGATTATGGCGCTGATTTCGCTGTCTCCCGTCAGCTCGGAATAAAACCCGATAACAGCATCCCGCGTCTTTTCAGAACGATAAAGCCTTAGCGCGATATCTCCGTCGCTATTCCTGCGGGTTTGGGTTTTTTCATATGCAGCGCCGCCGTTAAGAAGTTCTTGCGGATTAACCGGGACGAGCCCGGCTTCCGCGCCGCTTTCAAATTTGGCAAAGCAGGCGGCAAACCCGCTGAAACCGGCATAGATAATCCGCCCCGCAAGAATAACCAAAGCGAACAAAAAAACAGAGAGGAAAACTTTTTTCAGCAAAACAGAAGCATATTCATTATTTTCCATCATATGAAAAATTCTCCATGATTTTCATAAAGACCGCAATAAGAAATATTATCTGCGCGGAAAAAAGTCAACAACCGCGCTGGCGCGCGCACAAAAAAAACGTGCGCCCTTCTCAAGAAGGGCGCACGGCAGCGGATAGCGGCAGGTGAGGATTTAATCGTCGTCGCTGTCAGCTTCGGCAGCTTCGGACGAAAGCTCGGCTCCAAGAATTGCCCTTACGGAAATCACGCCTTCTATGGCAAGAATGCGGCTTATCACGTCATCGCTTGCAGGACCGTCAAGGTCAATCAAATTGTACGCAATTTCAGCGCGGTTCTGGTTTGTCATCGACGCGATATTAAGCGAGGCGGCTGCAATTTCCGCTGTAATCTGCCCTATCATGTTTGGAACGTTTTTGTTCGCAATGCAAAGCCTTGTTCCCGCAGGCGGCACGGGAGAATCGGCGCGGCACTTGGGGAAATTCACGGAATTGATGATATTGCCGTTTTCAAGAAAATCGATAAGCTGCTTAACAGCCATGCGCGCGCAGTTTTCTTCGGCTTCAGGCGTTGACGCGCCAAGATGCGGCAGGCAGATTACGTTTTCAGTCTTGAGAAGCGCCTCATCGCTAAAGTCCGTAACAAAGCAGGCTATTTTGCCGCTTTTCACGGCGGCAATAACATCGCTATTTACAACAAGCCCGCCGCGCGAAAAATTGAGAAGGCGCACGCCGTTTTTCATTAAAGAAATTCTTTCAGCATTGATAAAGCCTTTAGTCGAGTCCGTCTGCGGAGCATGAATTGTAATGTAGTCGGCCTTTGCCAAAAGCGAATCAAGAGACTCCGCCTTGACAACAGCGCGGGAAAGAGACCATGCCGCGTCAACGGAGATAAACGGGTCGTGCCCGATTACGTCCATTCCAAGCGCGATCGCCGCGTTCGCAACGAGCGAGCCAATCGC
The DNA here is from genome assembly GCA_964509415.1 of uncultured Treponemataceae bacterium. Classification (GTDB taxonomy): domain Bacteria; phylum Spirochaetota; class Spirochaetia; order Treponematales; family Treponemataceae; genus Avitreponema. Next base: position 7,062 of record CAZDXD010000040.1, on the reverse strand, counting down.
GCCAAGGCCTATAACGCCGAGTGTCTTGCCTTGGATTTCAGGGCCTACAAACTGCCCCTTGCCCTTTTCCGCAAGCGTGGGGATTTCATCTCCCTTGTCAGCGAGGGTTTGCACCCACTTTTCAGCTTTAATCACGGGGCGGCTTGAAAAAAGAAGCGCCGCGATTACAAGCTCCTTGACAGCATTGGCGTTAGCCCCCGGCGTGTTAAATACCACAATGCCGTTTTCAGTGCATTTCGCCACAGGAATGTTGTTAACGCCTGCGCCAGCCCGCGCTATCGCCTTAACAGAGGCGGGAATTTCGATTGAGTGCATGTCTGCCGAGCGCACTATCACCGCGTCAGGGTTGAGTATCTCCCCCGCAACTTCGTATTTTCCGTGCGAAAAGAGAGAAAGCCCTTCCGCGGATATTCTGTTCATTGTCTGGATTTTGTACACAAAAGCTCTCCTTTTATTTCAGGTTTTCCGCCGCAAATTTGTCCATAAACGCTATAAGCGCCTTAACGCCTTCAATCGGCATGGCGTTGTAAATGCTCGCGCGCATTCCGCCTACAAGCCTGTGCCCTGCAAGGTTTACCAGCCCCGCGGCGGCGGCTTCCGAAACAAAGCGCTTATTTAAGGCATCAGCCTTTTCGTTGTCGGCTTCGCAGGTCAAAAACGGCACATTCATGAGAGAGCGGCTCCCCTTCTCTGCCGTAGCGCGGTAATAGGGTGAGGAATCAAGATAGTCGTAGAGCAGCGCCGCTTTCTCCTTGTTGCGCCTTGCCATTTCGACAAGCCCGCCCGACTCCTTAATCCACTCAAACACAAGGCCCATAATGTAAATTGAATAGCACGGCGGCGTGTTGTACATTGAGCCGTTTTCAACGTGAGTGTCGTAGCGCAGCATTGCCGGCACCTCGTCAGAGGCTTTAAGCGCCGCGATGTCGTCGCGAATAACAACCAGCGTAACGCCCGCGGGGCCTAAGTTTTTCTGCGCGCCCGCGTAAAGAAGGGCGAACTTGGAAACGTCCAGCGGCTCCGAAAGCGCGCAAGAAGAAATATCAGAAACAAGGGGAATGTTCCCGCAGTCAGGCAAGTAGTCCCACTTTGTGCCCATAATCGTGTTGTTGAGCGTAATGTGGACATAGTCGTACTCGCCTTCAATCTTCTTGATGTCGGGAATGCGCGAGTAATTCGTGTCTTTAGAAGAAGCGACAATTTCAGTCTGCATCCACCGCTTAGCCTCTTTTTCAGCCTTTGATGCCCAAATGCCTGTGTCAACGTACGCGGCTTTGCCTATGCGCTTCAAGTTGAGCGGCACCATAGCAAATTGAAGGCTCGCCCCGCCTTGAAGGAAAAGCACCTTGTAATTATCAGGCACAGGCATAAGCTCGCGCACAAGGGCTTCCGTGTTTTCGATAATCGCCTTGTACTCCTTGGAGCGGTGGCTCATTTCCATCACCGACTGCCCCGACCCGCGATAGTCAAAAAGCTCTTCGGCTGCCTTTTTAAGCACGCTTTCAGGCAACATGGCAGGCCCTGCTGAAAAATTGTAAATGCGACTCATTTTCTTCTCTCCTTACTGTTGTTTTTTATTGAACGAAAGCCCGGCGGCTAAAGCCTCGAGCGCGTCAATTACCGAAACATTTTCTACAACCGCCCCCTGCGGCGGGTTAATCACCGCGGACGTGAAATTCACAATGCCGCGAACCTTGAGCGAAAAAAGCTTTTCGGCTGTTTCCAGAGCGCTCATCTCCGGCACGCAAAGAAGGGCAAGGCGAATATCAAGGCGCGGGATAACCTCTTTCATTCTGAACGTCGGATAAAGCGGAACGGCGCTTTCAAGAATCTCTATCCGGTTGACGTTAGAATCAAACCCCGCGCATAGGCGAAAAGGCGTGCCCTCAAAGGCGCCGTAGCTCAAAAACGATGAGCCCAGCCGCCCAAGCCCCACGATGCAACAGTTCCACACCTCGCTTTCAAGGCCGAGTGCGCAGCGAATGCGGGAAGCAAGAGCCTCTGGCTCGTACCCCGCCGTCGTGGAAAAGCCTTCGCCGCCTGAATCGCCCGCGCTGACATCCACTTTCGCGCCGCTTTCTGCCTCCGCGCAGGGCAACTGCGAAATATCCTTGCGGATTGTGTGGCTCGGCCAGCCTGTCATCTGCTCAAGCTCTGAGGACGAAATTCGCTCTTTATGCCCCGCTTCGGTGCGCTGCTCCAAAAGGCGGGCAAGGCGCGCGAGGCGCTCGGCAGTCGGCTTAGGAATAGGCACTGCACCCTCCAAAAGCAAAATCGCTGTGAAATAATTCACAGCATATTGACAACATAATAGTGGCAGCTCTTTTTTTTTGTCAATAGGACCTTGTGATTTTTTTCACAAATTAAGGCTCCAAATTCCCTTTAATTGACAGGTGTTTTTCCCGTAAATATAATTACGTATGCAGAAAAAAGAAGGCTTTTTCCAAAAGATAACAGGGCTTCTCTTTGCATCCTCTGACCCAGAAGCAGCTAAAAAGAAGGACCTAAAAAGAATCGCCAAAGACATTAACCGCCAAAAATTCAAGTGGTACAAGCCTTCATCAGGCGAGGTGCTCCCGCAAATGGGACGCTTTTTCTATGACATTTACGAGACTATAGGCCCCGCTCAAGGGCTGCTTTCAAACGCAAATTCATCGGCAGCGCTCAAGCTGATTGTCGTTGAAGAATCCCTTTCGGAAAGGCAAATTGAAATAAAGGAAGGCCTTGCGGAAGAGCGGCTAAAGGAAAGGGCGCAAAACGAAAACACAAGCACACTTGAAAGCCAAGTAAACAAAGAGCTTACAGAGTTTCAGCGCGAGTTCACGACGGAAAAAACAAAGAACATCGATCACATTTATTCGCAGATTGAAGAATTCAGCAATTTTGTAATGTTTGACTATTACTTTATGCTGAAAAAATTCGATTCCACCATGCCGGAGAACAACTTTTCTTACGTGCCAAAATGCGAGACAATCCGCGGGGAATACGTTCTGGACGACCTAAAGGATTTTGCGGCGGTGGCTTACGGGCTTCCGCTCAACGCGGACTGGAAAGTCATTTTCTCCATGATAAAACATTACAGGGGCGTGGACCCCACCGCGCTTAACCGCTGGACAAAAATTGTTCGCGCGCTTTCCGATGTCCGCAAAAGCAATATCATTCCCCTGATTATCAGGCACATTGGCAAAAACCCTGTCGAGCAGGTTAAGCCCGTTACCGTCAACGCAAGAATTGTTGACGGGTACATTTCAAAGCTGCACACGCAAACCGAAGGCTTTTTGAAAAAGATTGTGCAAGAAACAAAGACATCGAAGGTGGCCCAACTTGTGCAGCAGCTTTTCGGCTCCGCGCCGCCTTCAAGTCTTGAAAACTACACGGCAGAGGTATCGGAAAACTTTAAGAAAAAGGGTTTTACAGGCTTTGCAAGAGCAACGGAGCTTAACTGCCTTGCCGCCTTTTTTTCCGCGTACCTCAAAACCGACATTAGCGAAATTACGGACCTTTGCCTTGTACGCGGACAGTGGGCTTTTCAGGAAGACACCGTTTCGTTTTCAAATAGCTACCACGCGCTGATTGACCTGTCGGCAAAGATAAAAGCCTTTGACGAATCCCTTTCAGAAGAAGCCCCGCTCGGCGCCAAGCTAAAATCGCTTCTTTTGCGGCAGGAGCACGACCACGAAGCTAAAAATCAGCTTAAAACAAACCTAAAAGACGTAAACAGAGATGCACTTTCCCTGCTTACAGAATCGGCGCGGAACTTGGTTGTTATCGGCAAAAACTTCAAGATGCTTATCGATGACCACGAAAAGCAACCGCATAGCGTGATTATAAACTGGAAAGAAATTGAAGGCGCGGCTGACAAAAACGTTTCCGCCATCCTGGCGGCGGGGTACAAGAAAGTCTACGCCATTGTAATGCTTCTTCAAATTTACCTTAAAGGCGACTCAAAGCCAAAAACTTAAAAGCCACCCCAAACTCTGCTTTCGGTACCCTAGCTTCTTTAGTCCTGATTCGGCGGCAAAATGGGCGCGACAAGGTCTTCTCCTAATCCCAAGCCGTTGTCTGGGCGATTCGTGCGGTGGGGCTTTGCGCCTTTTTCATCTGTGTACGGCAGCACTTTTGGCAGAAAAACAAACCCCACGCCCACTGCAAGCGCAACCAGCACTAAACAAATTATTCCTATAATCCCAATAATGCGCGAGGAGGAAAGCATTCGGTTTCTAGATACGGCAAGGCAAACGGCAAATGGCGTGTCTTCTATCTGAACCCCAGCGATAAAATGGCGCTCCCCGTGCATGTCGGCCCTGACAACTCGCCCCTCATTCCTTATTGCAGCGTCAATGGCAGAAACCGTGTCATCCCCTAGCGTGTGGACAGAAACAACTTCAGCGCTGCCAAAAAGCTCGTCCATATAAGCGCCGTAAGCGGCGTTATACTCAAGGTCAGAGACAAGCTGCCCGCCGTAAGAAACAAGATACATATGCGAATTGTTGCTAAACTTGTCAAAGAAGTCTATTGTAAGCTCTTCGTAAAGCTGGGAAAGCTCCAATGCTGTCTGCGCCACACAGACAGCGCCCACAACCTGCCTTCCGCTTATAACGGGAACGCTGGTAACAATGGCTTTTTCGGTCAAGCTGCTAGGAACAAAAGGCTCGTTTACCATGACAGAAAACTCGGCATTAACGTTTTCTGCAACAAGAGCGCGGAAATACTCGCGCTCAGTTACCGTAACCGGCTCCGAATCAGGATCGCTGTTGTCTTCGGTGCGCCTTCCGCCCTGCCACGGGTTGCCGTGGGGTCCGGTTTCGTAAGCGTCATAAAGGTAGCCGTCAGTATCCACAAGCGATATTCTGTGAATAAAGCGGTTTGAGCGTATAAAGCCCGTAAAATCCTGCCCAGCCACGTCCCAGTCAAGGTCCTGCACGCTGCGCAAGGTTGACGCGGCGGAGGCAACAGCGGATGCGTCAATAAAAAAGGAAGAAATTCCGTTGGACACGCCTTCGGTATACGCTTTCATCAAGTTTTCTGTTTTTTCCCAGATAACGGTGTTGGCAATGCTCACAATTAAAACGATTCCAAGAAAAACTGGAATTCCCAGCGACAGAGCCACGATACGAATTTTCGTTTTTCCTTTCATACTTTTTTCTCCTTAAAAAAACACCGCCCTGCCTGCCGTGCAAGGAGGGCCGTAAGAACAAGAAACCGGTAGCAGGCAGACAGCTTTTATTGCAACTTAAACTTTGATGTTACACTCGCCAGCACGTCAATGGCTTCCTTGTTCGAGCCAGTGTTGCGCACAATTTCCTCAACAGCGGTGTTTATCGCCTCCGCAGACTTGGCAATCGAGGCGGAGCGGTCATGCACTTGCTGCGAAACCCCAGAAAGCCTCATTATCTCTTTAAGAATGGTTTCAGTGCCGGCGTTCATCTCTATCGCGCCGTCCCTTATCTGTATCGTTACGCTTTCAATGTCCCGCAGCGCTTCAAGCACCTGCTGGCTCCCTGAAGTTTGCTCAAGCATGGCAAGATTGATTTCGCTTACCAAGCCCGTAACCGCGTCAATCTGCGCCGCGACAGAGTCAAACGCGTCATCGGCAACGCTCGTGGCACTTGCGATGTTTCTTATCGACTCGATGGTACTCTTTAGCCCCGACGCTATCGTTCTGGACTGCGAGGCAGAGCTTTCCGCCAGCTTGCGAATTTCGTCCGCGACAACGGCAAAGCCCTTGCCAGCCTCTCCAGCGTGAGCCGCCTCTATCGCGGCATTCATTGCAAGCAAGTTTGTCTGGCTTGCAATGCTTTTAATGACGCTGTTCGCCTCCAAAAGCGAGTCTGACTGTGTGATAAGACCGTTCACAAGACCCTGCACGTTACTTATGCTTTCCTTGCCGCCTGCGGCGTTGCCCTTAAGCTCGTCAAAGCTCCCAGAGGCCTTCGCGACATTTTCCGAGATTGCGCTGATGTTCGCCACCATCTGCTGCACCGATGCTGACGACTCCGTAACGGCGGCGGACTGATTTTCAATCTGGCCGGTAAGGCTTTCTATGTTCTGCGCAATCTGCGTGATTGTGGCGGAAGTCTCGGTAACCGATGCGCTCTGCTCTTCCACTGAAAAGTTTAGGTCATTTATATCCTTCCCGATTGAAGAAACATCCCCGGAAATCTCCGAAGCATTTCCGGAAAGCGTCTGCCCTATTGCCAACATGGACTCGGCACTTGTGCTTACGTTGCCGACCATGCCGTTGAGGGTGCTAATAAAGCGGTTAAAGTTTCTGCACACGGCGGTAATTTCGTCATTTCCCCGCTCCTCAAGCCGCCGAGTCAGGTCCCCGCCGCCTTCAGCAATCTCCTGCATGACGCTATCCATCGCAACAATGGATGAAAGCATTGCCCTCGTAACAAAGAGCATGCCCAAAGACATTACAAGGGCCACCACAAAAAGCGTAACAACCCCAGCCACAGTAACGGTACGGGATGCCGCGGTGATATAGGTCATAGGCACGGCAAGGCAGACGGCGAAGGGCGTGTCATCCACCGTCCATGCAGCAACAATGCAGGATTCACCCTCAATGCGCGCAGTTATCGCGTTGTAAGAGACCGAGTCGGACACTGTGTCGTAAGAGGCCACGTAGGACATTACAGCCGCATCAATGACCGAGGAGACATCACTCCCAAGTGAGTTTACAGGAACAATTTCGTTGATGTCGGCGAGGATGTCAACGTAAGCGCGTCTATCCGCGTCGTACTCCAGATGAGAAATGAGCTGCCCCTCGTGGCTTACCAAGTACATTCGCGCATCCCTGCCGAACTTTGCCTCAAAGTCGTCGGTAAGGGTAGGATACAGCGCGGAAAGCTCCTTTAATGTTTGCATCGCGTTGATGATGCCCGCCGCTCTGCCCTCGTGTATGACTGCCGCGCTCGTCACTATGACCTTGTAGGGCAAGGTATCCGGAATGTATGGCTCGCTTACAGTAACAAGAGGCTCGCCGCGCGTGTTGTTTGTGACAAGCTCGCGGAAGGTGTCATCGCGTTCTGCGGCGGAAATGGGGGCGGCGTTGGGGTC
>CAZDXD010000039.1:0-10387 GCA_964509415.1 uncultured Treponemataceae bacterium | reverse complement strand
TTCCAGGCAACCTGCAAGAGGATATTTTTGCAGCCGGGGTAACGTTTTTTAAGTAGATGATGACATCATTAAATAAAACAAGTTTGGCAAACGCCTTTGACAAGATTATAATACTGCCTGTTAGCGCGGTATTTGCAAGGAAAGTATCTGCAATACGTGGTCAAGATACACATTGCGTATTTGAGAACAGATATTTGTGCTTATTGTTTCTAGAGGCTATCCTACAAAAAAATACACTGGGAACGGCGTTTTAATTCCTGTTGATGACCACGGCGCGCTTGTAGGGGCTTTTAGGGACATGGCAAAAAACGCCGGCCGGTATAGCTCTGCGGCAATAAGGCAATTTGCCTTAGACAACTTTTCGCCCGCAAGGGTGGCGGGCAAGCTTATGCAAGTCTATATGGAGGAGCTGTAACTTGGCTTTTATGAATAGCGCGCGGGGTGTTAAGGATATTTTGCTGGATGCCGCGGGTCCGGTGAGATTGAGTTTTTTAAGATTATCCTTGCTGTCGTTCAGGGGGAATTAGATTATGAAAATATGCATTTTTGTTACTGGTGGTTTCCCGTATGGGATTGGAGAAACCTTTATTGAATCCGAAATTTCTTTTTTGGAAAACGCCTTTGACAAAGTTATAATACTGCCCATTGGCGCGGGGAAAAAGGAACTGCGGCCAAATATCCACTTGAACAATAGCGTTGTTTTGCCTGTTCCTTTCGGCAGGCAAAATTTCTTGGTAAAGGCAATTTCTTTAGCTTGCGGCTTTTTGTTTGCAAGGCCAGAAGCAAGAAAAGAGATACGCTCGCTTGACTCAATAAAAAAGAAGCTAACTATGCGCGCCTTTGAAGGCTTAGGCTACATAAGGTTTCGCAAGACAAGAAGAAGGCTGGATATGGAAATTTCACGTGACGAAATTTCAAGTTGCGTTGTTTATTCCTACTGGCTTCATCTTCCGGCAGTTATAGGTTCATACATTTATTTTTATCTAAAAGAGAAAATCCCCAACATAAAGTTTGTTTCCCGCGCTCATAGATACGACTTGTACGCGGAGCGCAATGCCCTTAATTTTTTAATCCACAGGGAGTTTTTGCTAAAAGCCGCTGCAGGCGTTTACCCTTGCTCTAAGAACGGCGAGCGGTATTTGCAGCAAAGGTATCCCGAATACGCGGGCAAGATACACGTTGCCTATTTGGGTACAAGGGATATGGGACTGGGGCCATGGGATGATGGGCAAGGCTTTGTCATTGCCTCTTGCTCAAACGTCATTCCCGTAAAGCGCGTAGGCTTAATCCTTGACGTGTTTTGCAAGCTTCTCTCTAGCGGAGCAAGCGCCAGGTGGGTTCATTTTGGCGATGGCTCTGAATTGCAAAGAATTATGGCAACTGCAAGGGATGCGGGCATGGAAGAAAAAATAGAGTTTAGGGGGCGGATTCCAAACAGTGAAGTGCTTGATTACTACAAGGAAAACCCTATAGGCTTGTTTATCAATTTAAGCGAGTCGGAGGGCTTGCCTGTTTCTATAATGGAGGCTATGTCCTTTGGCATTCCTGTCATCGCGACGGATGTGGGCGGAAGCTCGGAGATAGTTGATGATTCCGTAGGGCGCCTTGTGGCGGCGGATGAGAGCGCTGAAAGCATAGCGCAAAAGGCGATGGAGATTATGGCGCTAGAAGAAAGCGAATATAGAAAATTGCGCGAGCGCTCAAGGGCAAAGTGGGAAAGCAGCTTTAACTGCGAAAAAAACTATGCCGAGTGGTGCAATGTGCTATTGAGTTAAAGGAGTGTAGTAAAGATGTGGTGTCTTAGCAAGTCAAAGCTGCCAAAAGGCAATTCCGGCTATATGGTCGGTGAGTATGATTTGGAGTTTTCGTTTGGCAAGAGGTTCGCGCTTGACTCAACCTACTTTGAAGACGAGAACGTGCAGTTTCTTCTTGATTCTTCTGGAGGGGCACTGTTAAACAAAAAGGAATACGTCGGCAAGGATTTTGAGCTTTTGCCAAGCCTTTACGAGGACAAAAGCTTTTACAAAAAATTCAACGGCGTTTTTACAGGCCTCTTGTATTACAAGGCGACAAAAGAGTTGATTGTGTTTGTTTGCCAAAACGGCATGGACTCCCTCTTTTATTCGATAGGCGACGGTCTAGAGTGCTTTTCTAATGACTACGGCGCGGTAGCCGAGTGCCTAAAGAAGTGCGGCAAGCAAATTACCGTTGACTTGATCGGACTAAACAACCTTTACTCGCTAGGCTTTGTTGTAGGCGACAGGACACTAGCGGCAGAAATACAACAGCTAGAGCCCGGCGAGTGCATGAAAACCGTTGCTGGGGTGCAGGGGGGGGGGGGGTGGATGCATTCCTTTTACCACGAGTTTGACAACACGCCAATTCAAATTGACTATGATCAGGCAATAGAAGAGCTAGAGAGGCTTTTTTGTAAAGCCGTTGAACGTTGTTTTGAAAAAGACCTGGAATACGGATATAAAAACCATTTAGTGGATATTTCGGGTGGCTATGACTGCAAGCTGGTTTCTTGGACTGCTAAAAAGCTAGGCTACGGCAATATACTGAACATGACCTATTCAAAATTCAATTCCGACGAAATGAATTATGCCATAGCCGCCGCCATAAAGATGGGAAACGAAATTTTTTACAAGCCCCTTGACGACTGCCGCTTTTTTTTGCGTTATAAAGAAATGACCCAACAGAATTGCGGGCTTTGCATTTTTTGCGCTAGCACAGGCGCCGACTCCTCTTTAGGCCTGATTGACTTTTCAAAATACGGCCTCGAACACACCGGCTTGCTGGGAGATGTTATCGTTGGCTCATATTGCCATTCAGCTAATGACATTAACGTGCCAGTTGAAGCCTGCCTAAAAGGCATTTCGTACTTTCCAGATAGAAAAGCTAAGCTCTCTTCTAGAAGAACTTACAGAAACTACGAACAATTCGCGCTGTACCTTCGGGGAATGCAGGGCATAACAAATTCATGCTTTCTCCGCAAGGCATATACAAGCCCGGTGTCCGCATTCATGGACTTGGACTTTTTTCAGTTTTGCCTCTCCCTCCCTGTTGAATGGAGAATAGGGCATCGCTTGTACCGCGATTGGCTAAACAAGATGAATCCCGGCTTTTTAGAAATGCCTTCAACCTCATCGCCAAGTGCCAAAAAGCGCTTAAGGAAGGTTTTTGCCTCTGCGCTTGGTCCTTTTAAGATGCAAGTCAAGAACCTTTTGTGCAAGAATAGAAGGCTAACGGCTATAGTAGAGCCTGTAAACTCAATGAATCCTGTAAATTATTGGTTTTACTTAGATGGAATGGAGTGGATTGGCAAAAACTGGCAAGAGTTCTACAATGCCTTTGACTTTGCCGCAATTCCCGTTGAAGCCCAAAAAGAAACGGCTGCAATGTTTCAAGACAAGGCAGTCCTCAAAAAGGCTGCGGCAATAACGTTTTTGGCATGGCATGAAGCCTTTGCGCGAGGATGATTTTTAAGCCTTTAGCAAAGTATGTGAATGCTTGTAGACACACAAAGATCGAACAGCACATGGTAGCATCCGTGTTGCCGTGTGCTTTCTCTAATGCTCTGTTGCATAAGGGTGCCCCTTGCAGTTGCATAACTTCGCAAAAAGCATATCAGAGAATCTATTTTTGTGCTATTTAATGGATTAGAGTTAAAAACTCTACTATTTGCTAAACGAGCTCACAAAAGATAAGCTTCGCGCTGTGCAAAACAAGCGCCCGACCGGGTATATTTTTATCAGCGGTCGTGCTATAATTCCGCAATGAAACACGCTCATTTTGTGCCTGATTTGCGCGGTTTTGTCTGCGGCTCCTGTTGCGCATATTCTCTCTTCTACTCTGCTCCTTTTATGGAGGAAGGCAATGCCTAACAACGATGACAAAATACTCGAAAGTCCTAACGCGGAAGAGGTGGCGCGCGGCGGAAAAGCGCGAAAGATCGGCGCGGCAAAAGCCGCCGCTTTGGTTTTGCTTGCAGCTGCTGTAGCGTGCATGGCTCTTTCGTGCTCTTCTGCAAAAGACGGATGGCTTTTGTCTTACGAGGATGCGCGGGATGAGGCAAGAAAGACCGGCAAGGACGTGCTTTTTTGCTTTACAGGTTCCGACTGGGACGAGGCGGGCAACGTTATTTTTGCCGCATTAGAAAAAAACACCTTTACTGCGGGTCTTGATGACCGCTTTATTCTTTGCAGGCTTGACATTGTGTACAATACTGACCTTATGGAAAGGGAGCAGCTTGAAACGAATTTTTTGCTTGCGGGGCGTTACGCTGTTGAGGACTTTCCGTTTATAGTGCTTTTAACTTCAGAAGGCGATGTTTATGGGCGCGGCGCGTTCCGTCCGCTAGATGATAGCGCGGCGGAAGAGGGCGCGATTGACGATGACATGGTTATACAGGAAGCGCTTGCTTTTATTGCTTCTTTTGACGAAAACAGGGAAAGGATCGTCTCCCTAAAAAATGCAATTCGGGAGGCGGAAGGCGTTGAGCGGGCGCGGCGCATTGACGAGTTTCTCGCGGCGGTTGACCCGTCGCAGTACAGCGAGTACGATGGGCTCATTCGCTCCGTAGTTGAGCTTGATCCTGAAAACGAAACAGGGCTAAGGGGCGATTATCTTCTTCAAGCCGCATGGCTTGACGCGGCCGCATTGTTTCAAGAAGGAAAGATGGAGGAGGCAGCCGCTTGCTTTATGGACACGCTTTCCGACCCAGCGATGACGCCCGCGCTCAAGCAGGAGGCGCTTTACCTCGCTGCCGGTATGCACGCGGCGGCAATCGATACTCCTGCCGAAAAGATTATCGCGCTTCTTGAGCAGGCTATTGCGGCTGACCCTGAAAGTCCTAACGTTGAAATGATTAATCAAATAATAGAAGGGATTAGCCTTCAAATACAAGAGGCGGAGACGCAAGAAAACTAAACAAGCGGTTGTCCGCTAAAAAACAGAGCGGGAGGGTTTTGTGAGCAACTCAAAAAAGGCTTTAATCAGCGTATTCCAAAAGGAAGGAATACTCGACTTTGCGCGGTATTTAGCTTCGCGCGGCTGGGAAATTGTTTCCACGGGAGGCACAAAGAAGTACCTTGAGGAAAACGGTATCGCTGCAACGGATGTCTCTTCTGTTACGGGCTTTAGGGAATGCCTTGACGGCAGGGTAAAGACGCTTCACCCTGCAGTACACGCGGGCATTCTTGCCATAAGGGAGAACGCCGCGCACATGGCGGCGCTTAAAGAAATGAACATCAGCCCGATTGACATTATCTGCGTCAACCTTTACCCTTTTTTTGAAAAAGTTTCGGCGGGCATTTCGTTTGAAGAAACAATAGAGTTTATTGACATTGGCGGCCCTTCAATGCTTAGGGGAGCCGCGAAAAACTGGCAGGACGTGCTTGCGGTTACTGACCCTGCCGATTATGCTGAAATTCAAGACGCGCTAACAAAAGCGGGGCAGAACGTTTCCGCCATTCCGCGCGAGCTAAAGCGCAGGCTTGCAGGCAAGGTGTTCAACCTCACCTCCGCGTATGATGCCGCCGTTTCGCGCTTTATGCTTGAGGATAATCAGCCTGAATATTTTGCCCTTCCGCTAAAAAGGAAAATACCGCTTCGCTACGGAGAGAACGCGCACCAAGCGGCGGCACTGTATCTTTCCGCTGACAGGCAAGGCGCCTTTGGCGGCATGGAGCAGCTTCAGGGGAAGGAGCTTTCTTACAACAATATTCGCGACTTAGATGTTGCGTGGAAAGCTGTTTCCGCGTTTCACCGTCATCTTGAAAATGCCTTTGCGGTAGAAGGCGCGGATTATTCGGCGTACAGCGGAATAATCGCCGGGAAAGACGAAGGCGGAAAGCCCGCTTCGCCTGAAGGCACGTCCGTTTCTGTACGCTTTGAAGGCGCTGCTGACAAAGTCTTTACAATAGCCCTCAAACACAATACGCCATGTGGAGCTGCAATCGGGGATACCGCTCTTGATTCCTATGTTAAAACTTACAGCTGCGACCCCGTTTCTATCTTTGGCGGGATTATCGGGTGCAGCTCTGAAATTGACGGAGAAGCCGCAAGGGAAATGGCAAAGACTTTCCTTGAAGTAATTATTGCCCCTTCGTTTACGGAAGAGGCTCTGGAAGTTTTCCGCGCAAAGAAAAACTTGCGCATAATCCGCGCCTCGATTCAGGCTGTTGAGCCGATAGACTTTATGAGCGTTGACGGCGGCGCTTTAGTGCAAACCCGCGATGCCGTGCTCTTTGACCGCTGGGATTTTATAACGCGCGCAAAGCCCACGCAAGAGCAAATGCAGGAGATGGCATTCGGCATGACAGTCGCGATGTTTGCCAAATCCAACGCCATTGTTGTTGTAAAGGACGGCGCGGCATTGGGAATAGGCTGCGGGCAGACAAACAGGATATGGGCAGCGGAGCAGGCGCTATCAAGGGCAAAGGAAAAGACAGACGGCGAGGGTACTCCTCCCCCTGAAATTCTTGCAAGCGATGCCTTCTTTCCTTTCTCTGACTGCGTGGAAAAGGCCGCCGAATTTGGCATAAAGGCGATTGTGCAGCCGGGAGGCTCAATCCGCGACCAAGAGTCAATCGATGCGTGCAACAGGCACGGCATTGCCATGGTGTTTACCGGCACGCGACACTTTAAGCACTAGGGCGGTGCGGCATGCTTTATTATCTTTCATCGTATCTTCAAGAATGGTTCAGCCCGTTCAGGCTTTTTCGCTCCTACACCGTTTTAATCGCGATTGCAATTTACGCGGGCTTTCTCCTTACGGCAATCATTCTTCCAAAGTGCTTTAAGTATCTCCCCCGCGACCGCGGCAGGGAATTTGCCCAAGACGCGCAAGGCTCCAAAGGAAAGCCGACCGGCGCGGGTGTTATTTTTATTTCGCTTTTTATTCTCATTTGCCTGTTTTTAATTCCACTTTCAGCAACTCAGGGCTGCATTCTGGCTTTGACTTGGCTTGTCATGCTGGCCGGTTTTTTGGATGACCGCTCAAAAACCGCATGGAGTGAATACCTTAAAGGCTCGCTTGACCTTGCCTTTTCACTTGCGGCATCGTTTATTCTGCTCTACGTGTTTTACGGCGGCGAGGTGGAGTATTGGCTTCCATTTGTGACCTTTACAGTCAAGGTTCACCCCGCTGTTTTTGTTCTTGTTTCAACGCTTGTGCTTTGGATTTCCATTAACACAACAAACTGCACCGACGGCGTGGACGGGCTTTCAGGCAGCTTGACGCTGCTTGCGCTTGTTTCGATGGCGTTTATCTTTTATCCCATTCTCGGGCACATGGATGTAGCGCGGTATCTTCTTGTGCCGCATCTTGCTTATGGAGCGCAGTGGGCGGTTTTGATTTTCACGCTTTGCGGAATTATAATGGGCTATCTGTGGCACAACGCATACCCAAGCAAGGCGCTGATGGGAGATGCCGGCTCCCGCGCAATCGGTTTTTTCCTTGGAATTTGCGTCGTTATTTCAGGAAACCCCTTCCTAATTGCAATGACAAGTTCCGTTGTTCTTGTAAACGGCGGGACGGGGCTTTTGAAAGTGGCGTTGCTCCGCTTTTTCAAAATAAAGATTTTTCGCTCAGTATGCTTTCCCCTGCACGATCACATGCGGAAAAACTTAGGCTGGTCGCCAACGCAGGTTTTGGTAAAGTTCATTATTATGCAGTTTCTGGTGACTGTAGCCGTGTTCGGGGTGTTTTTCAAAATCCGCTGATCAGAAAAGCGTCAAGAGAATCCGCAAACTCTTGCTTTACTCTTGAGGCAAGAGTCCTCGCAGCGCGGTTTTCCGCTTCCGAAAGCGAATTATGCCCTTCGCGGGCGGAAGCGGAAAAGGTAAGGAGCGCCTCCCCTGTTTCGCTGTCTGCAAGGGATGCATTCAAAACGCCCCTGCTGAATGTAAACGAATTCTGCGTCATTTCCACTTCTTGAAAAAAGAGCGTGCCGTCCAGCGCGTAGTTGGCTCTTTCTGCGGAAGAGGCGGCGCGAAAGCCCGCGCCGGAAAGCACGTCAGAGAAGGCTTGAGTTAGGAGATTGAGCCTGTCGTTTTCAATGTTGATTGAAATTGAAATCGCCGCCGCCGCTGAAGCTAAGCGCATCCTGTACGTTTCGGTAGACGTTCTAGACGCTCTCATCGCGGCCGCCTGCGCAGGGTTCACTACGGCAAGCACGTTAATGAGGGCTTCCGTTGCCTCAGCCGTTTCTGCCATAAGCCGCAAGCGGCTGTATTCCGCGAATCCTGAAAGTCCCTGCCGCTCTGAAAGCGTTTCAAGCAGGCTGTCGTTTGCGCGTATCAGCTCGCTGTAAAGGACAGATGTTTCCGCCTTGTCCATAACGGCAATCGCGTACACATAGCGGCCTGATGTATCCGTCCAAGTTTCTTTGATGGATGCGCCAACTAGCGTGTCCATTTTGACGGCGGTTGTTATCTTTTCCGATATTGATGAAACAGAGGAGGTTTCGAGAATGCGCTCGTTTGCCATGCGGGCGGCATAGCGGGAGCTTACGGTAACATCGCCGCTTACGGATTGCCCGAATATGCCAGCAAGGGAAGAAAGAGCGCTTTTTTCAGCGGCTTCAAGGTCCGTGCCAGAGCCTACCGCCGCCACATAGCGCGTTGATGGATAAACCAAGTCAGGATTAGAAAGCCACAAAGGGGGCTCTGAAGAAGGGCGCGAAGCTGTGCCAGCCGCGGGAGATGATGCGCAACCCGTTATGGCTAAAAGCAGAAAAAAGCCTGCAAGCGCAAGAATGCTTGAGCTTAAGCATTTGCCCTTTTTATTCATGAAACACGCTCCTTGTTTTACCTTATGCAGACGCTTTCCGCCAGATTAAGGCGGCCCTCGTCCGCGCGAATGTTTTCAAACCTTTCTCTGTGCAGAATTTTCCCGGAAGAAGAATAATACACGACGGAAAAAGAATAAACGCCTGGATCTACCGTAATTCCGCCAACCCATGCTGTCGCGGGGAAATAATGCGAAATGCGCAAGTCAGCCTGCTCGCTAAAGTCAGCGTACAGCTGCGTGCCCAAGCTTAAAACCGAAAGCAGAAGAAAAGCGGAGTCGTCATCCACCTGACGCGCCGCTTCGTCAAATGCAACGGAAGCCGCGGTTTTCGTTGCAGCGCGCAGAACCGTTTTAAGGTAGATAGCCGCCTCGTTTTGCTTAAAGGCTTCAGCTGCCACAGCATCCATCTTTTCTATTATTTCAAGATCCAGCTGTTCACCGGAATCAAAGAGAACCTTTACCTGCGCAACCTTTCCGCTTCGCTTTCTCATTACGGGGAGGGAAACCTTAATCCATTTGCCGCCGCCTATTGGCACGCGGAACGTTTCTTCTTCTTTTTCAGGACCGAGCCCCGTAAAGCTGATAAAGTTGATTCGCGCTTTTCCGCGGGGAATGCTTGCTTCTTCATTTATAGAAGACGGCGGCGGAAAATCATAGACAGCGGGCTGGTTTGCAAACGCTAGGCGCACCTGCTCCATATCGATTCGCGCATCGTCATAAAGCCCCTTAGCCCTGTAAAAAAGCATTCCGAGATACCGCGCGAGCGCCGAGTTGGAAAACTGCATGGACGCGGCATCAATGTCGTAAGGCACCTCCGTGCCGTTTTCAAGCAGCGCCTGCTGAACCTGCGTAATTTCCGTGCCGTGCCGTGCCGACAAGACTTTTAGCTTTTCGTCAATGCGGCGCACCTCTACAGCTGCGTCATCGATTAAACCCAAGTGATAATAATTTAGCGCGTTAAAGACATTGATATAAATATCCTCGTAGTCTTCGCCCGAATATTCCGTGATGGTGTCGTTTGCAAGATACGATGCCGCAGTGAGGGAAACGCTTTTTGCTGCAAGGTATTCAATGTTGCGCTCTGCTTCCTCAAGGTATTGCTTTGATTCGCCGTACAGCCCGGCAAAATGCGCGAGCATCCCTGAGTCAAGCTGAAAAAGAAGAGCATCGCTTTCGCTGTAAGCGCGGGCGGCATCCTCTATAAGCTCCGCAAAGGCTTCGGCGAAATCGCCGTTAAAAGCCTTCGCGTCAAGAGAAGAGTAATGCCCACCAAAAGAGGCGCATGCGCTGAACGCAAAAAAGGCGGCGGCGGAAAGAATCAACGGAAAGACACGTTGCGCTTTCCTTAAATAAGCGCGCAGCGCAAAGGGCAAGGAAGAACCTGCGGCGCTTTTAAGATTCATTAAAACCTATACGACGGGCTTTCTATAATCTTTTTGATTTCGTTGTTTTCGCCAATCCAAATTCTTCTGTTGGATTCAATGTCGGTAAGCTCCGCATAGACATAATAAGTGCGCACTGTTGTTGAGCCCGCTCGCTCCACTATTGTCCTGATGGAGCCTGTAAGCATAAAGTCCGCGCCGGTTTCGT
>CAZDXD010000038.1:0-10587 GCA_964509415.1 uncultured Treponemataceae bacterium | reverse complement strand
GCAGCGAACTCACAGCGCAGCTGTGAGTGAGCATCTAGCGGCTTGGCTGCGCGATCCGCTAGAAGCTACGCTGCGCGATCGTCAGCTTACGCCTGACGTTTTGTCAGCTGTCGGCTGACGTTTTATAAGTAAGAATTATTCTCTTGTTTGTGCGTATATGCCTTCAACGCTCAGTCGGAAAATCATAGTAGGCAAGCGTTTCCTCTATGCCGCGCTCCACTGTCTTTGCCACTGCCGTGTCTTTTTTCGTGCACTTGAATTTGCGAAAGATATTTTACGTTATCTAGCTGTATAGGGCGGAGCAGGTAGGGGTTGCGCGGTCATATTCTTTTCATTGACAGCGGCTTAAAGAGGCTTTACACTTTTAGCTTGGAATACCGTTAATATAATTGGTGGCCAAAAGCGCGCCGCGCAGACGATAGTCCAGGAGTTATTATGCCTGATTTTCTCACAGACCGCGAGTTTGAAGAATTCCGAGAGCTCATCTACAAAGAGAGTGGAATTACCTTTTCTGACACGAATCGCCCCGTCCTTGAAAGCCGCATTCGCGATGCCCTGCGGCACAAGGGCTTAAATTCTGTAGACGAGTATTACAAGCTAGTTTCATCAGACAAGAACGAGCTAAACGAAATGCTCGACTCTGTCACGACAAACCTGACGCGCTTTTTCCGAAACCAGCCCCAGTTTGACACGCTTGAGCGCTTTGTGTTGCCTGAAATCATTAAGCGCAAGGGCGCTTCAACGGAAAAACGCATTCGCGTCTGGAGCGCGGGGTGCTCGACGGGCGAAGAGCCTTACACAATCGCCATGGTTTTGAAAGAAACCGTCCCGCCATCTTTCAAAGTCGAGATTGTCGCTTCGGACATTTCGCTCAAATGCCTTATGACGGCAAGGGCGGGCTTTTACGATGACAGCAAAATCATCGGTATCCCCGAAAAATACTTGGGCAAGTACTTTGAGCGAAAGCCGGGGGGTTGGCAGGCAAAAGAAGAGCTCATGGGAATGATTCGCTTTGATTATAACAACCTTTCGCACAAATCCAATCATTCCGACGTGGATATTCTCTTTTGCCGCAATGTCTTGATTTACTTTGACGATGCGGTGCAAAAGGCTGTTGTTGACGGCTTTTGGGATGCAATGTCTCCAAAGTCGTACCTTTTTATCGGGCACTCCGAGTCTTTGTTCGGAATGGATACAAAATTTGTTTTTGTTAAGACACCGTGGGCGTGTATTTACAAAAAAGATATTTAGCGCAATTTTATAGAGGAAAAGCATGAATACAAGCGATAGAATTTCCGTGCTGATTGTGGACGATTCGGCGCTAATGCGCTCGGTTATTTCCAAAATCGTTGAAAGCGAACCCCAGCTTAAAGTGATGGACAAGGCGATGAACGGCCGCTTTGCCTTTCAGCGCATTTGCCTTGAAGAGCCAGACGTTATTGTTCTTGACATAGAAATGCCAGAAATGAATGGAATTGAGTTTCTTGAAAGGCGGCGGAAGGCCGGGATCGAAATCCCCGTGATTATTCTTTCAAGCATTGCAAAGCGCGGGGCTGCGGTTACGATGGAATGCCTTGAAAAGGGCGCGGCGGATTTTGTTACAAAGCCTTCCGGCACTGACCATTCAGAGCTTCAAAACATTGCGGAAAGGCTTGTTTCCCTTCTTTTAGGCTTTGGCGGGCACTACCGCGCGTTGCGGCTGGCAGGGAAAGTAAAGCCCATTCCAGAGGAGATTATTAAGGAATTTGGAAGCCCCCTTGCAGGAGCAAAGCTTAAAGCGCCTTCCGCGGCGCGGGCGGAAGAGCAAGAATTTGTGCATCCTGCTTTCGTACCCATACAGCGGGCAGCCGCGCCGTCTCCTGCCAAGACGGAGACTAGGGTTCAGCGGCGCGTGGAGCCGGGGAAAATCGAGATTATCGCCATCGGCATTTCAACAGGCGGGCCGAATGCCCTGCGATCAGTTTTTCCAAAGCTTGACCCGCTTGCCGTTCGCCAGCCGATTGTGGTGGTGCAGCATATGCCGCCCGGCTTTACGCAGGAATTTGCCAACAGCCTGAATAAAATTTGCCCGCTTGAGGTGCAAGAGGCGCGAGAGGGCGATATATTGAAATCTGGTCGCGTTTTGATTGCGCCGGGCGACAAGCATATTATCGTAGAAAAGCGCCCCCTTGCGCCGGTCGTTCACATTACTGATACCGCGCCGCGCAACGGGCACCGCCCTTCTGCCGACGTCTTATTCGAGTCCGTCTGCCGCGAATATGGCAACCATGCGCTTGGAATAATCATGACGGGAATGGGGCGCGATGGCGCGGAGGAGCTCGGTAACCTTTACGAGGCGGGAAGCCGCACGTTAGGACAGGACGAGGCAAGCTGCATTGTCTATGGAATGCCGCGCGCTGCGGCGGAAATGGGCGCTGTTGACGAGCAGGTTTCTTTGGAAAATATGGCGGAAACAATTAACCGCTATGCCAAGGAGTTTGGCTGATTTCCCCGCCATTGAAGCTTGGCTCAACGGGAAAGTGCCGCGCGGCGGGCTCTTCCAGAATTTCCGCAATTTCCATTTCTCCATAAAGATTAGGAAATTTCTTTCGCATAAAGGTTGAAAGCCCGCAAACGACAAGGGCTGCCGCCACAAGCGCGGCAAGCGCAGCGACGGGTTTTGCCGCGGGAGCTGACAAATACGCCGCCAAAGCCGCAACCGCTGGAATGCCGAATGAAACGGCTGCCTGAATCGGGGCGCGCCCGCGCGGGAACGCGGCTGAAACTTTCATGCCGGGCTTTAGGCTCAAGCCGCGGCTATTCCTTGCCTCAAAGGGCGGGAGCGCGTGGTTTTCGCAGCCTGAGCAGGCGGCGGCGCGTTCCGGATTGTCTACCGAGCAAATGGAGCAGGATTCAGGCTCAACGGCAAGCCAGACGCGGTCATCTTCTATTTTTAGAACTATAGCTTTTGTTTTCATTGGCGCGTCTTGCTTTTATGCCTTTTTTTAGTCATCTATTTAGTCTTCTATGCCCATTTTTTTTAGCATATCGGCACACATTGCTTCTTTTTGGGTTTCACCAAGCTCGCCGTAAGCATCGCGCAGGTTGATAAGCGCGTCCGCCGATTCCTCTGGCGGCAAAAAAGAAAGCGCGGTTTCAAACGAGCGGGCGGCTTTTTTGTAGTTTTTTCTGCAAAAGTCAAGAACGCCCAAGTTGTTCCACGCTTCGCCATCGCATGGGTTAATTTCAAGGGCAATCTGCAAGCATATTTCAGCCTGAATGTCTTGGCCGGATTCATGAAAAACCACGCCAAGCGAGCTTAAAGCCTCCGTGTCATCTGGATCGGCGGCAAGCGAATTGATAAGCGCCGACTTTGCTTTGTCCAAGTCGCCCATGGCGCGATAGCTCATCGCAAGGTTATACCAGAGCGCGGGGTTTTCGGGGTCAAGGCGCAAGCCTTGAAAAAAGCAGGAAACCGCCTCCTTGTGCATGCCTTCCTGCGCCAAAAGAACCGCATTGGCATTCAAAAACGCGGGCGAATCCGAATATTCAAGCATGGCTTATTTCTCCTCTTTTAGGCGGCGAGCTTTCAGGCAAGAAGCAGCGAGCTAAAAAGCTCCGCTATTTGCTCCGCGGCGGGGTTTCCCTTCCAGCGGCTTTTGACATTCCCAATGCAGGTTTCAGCCAGCCTTCTGCCGTACTCTTCCGCCATTCGCACAGCTCCCGATCGCTCAAGCGCTTCAATCGCCTTTTCAATCGCGGGCGAATTGATACCGTCTTTTTTCGCTTCTTCAAAAAGCGGGCGCAGGTTTTCTCCTCCTGCCTCTTCGTGAATTACCACGGGGAGGCTTTTTTTCCCTTCCGCGATGTCATCGCCTCTTCTTTTGCCGGGATTCCCCGCCGTCAGGTTTTTCACGTCATCGAGAATCTGAAAGGCAGCCCCCGCATCCGAAGCTATTTGCTTTAGCGTTTTTATTTCTTCCTCTTCGGCGCCGCCTGCAACGCTGCCGATTTCAGCCGCGAGAGAAGCGAGCGTCCCCGTTTTAAGGCGAATCATGCCTTCATATTGCCTGCGCGAAGGGATAAAGCCCGCATCGCGGTGCCACTGAATATCCATAGCCTGCCCCAGATGAAGGCGGCGCAGCTCCCTGTTAAGAATTGAAAAAAGACGCGCCTTGAGGCCGGGAGCCGCTTCGTACTTTGCAATGCATGTCTGCGCGTGAAAATAAAGCCATGCCGCACTGTTGATTGCAGCGTCAACGCCATAGGAAATGTGGGCGCACGGAGCGCCGCGCCTTTCTACGCTTGAATCTTCAATATCATCGTGGATAAGGCTTGCCGTATGGGAAAACTCCACTGCCGGTACAAGCGGATACGCCGCCTCCGGCGGAGAGCCTGCAAGCTCGCAGGAAAGGACAAGCAAAAGCGGCCGCCAGCGCTTGCCGCCGAGGAGCAGGAGCTTCCTGCACGGTTCGATTAAAGCCGCCGCGCTTTCCTTTTCAACGCCATCCGGCAAAGAAGAAAACGTTTCCCTTATCCAGTTTTCTTCCGTGTGCTCAGGCAACGCCGCCTTGAGAACCTCTTCTATCTTTTCAAGCCGCCGCTTATATTCTATATTCATTTGATTAATTATACATCAGTATTTTATTTCGGAGAAGCCTGTGCAGCCGAATGCATATAAAAAAGCGGATTTTTGGAGCAAAAAAGCCTTTGAAAACGGATATCCCGCCCGCTCTGTCTGGAAGCTGAAAGAAATGGACAAGAAGTTTTCGCTTTTCAAAAGCGGTTGCATCGTGCTTGACTTGGGCGCGGCTCCCGGAAGCTGGACAATGTACGCGCTTGAGCGCTGCGGCGAAGGCGGCAGGGTGGTTTCGGTAGACCTTTCCCCGCTTTCGGAACGCATTGCTTCTGACAAGCTTTTCTTTATACAAGGCGACATGACATCAGCCGAGGTGCGGCAGGCGGTCGCGGCGCGAGGGCTTTATTCCCTTGTAATCTCCGATGCCGCGCCGGCTACAACAGGAAACCGCACTGTGGACACCGCGCAAAGTGAAGCGCTTGCGGAAACGGCGCTTTTCTACGCGGAAAATATGCTTAAAAGAGGCGGACATTTTGCCGCAAAGATTTTCCAAGGCGGCGGCGAGCGCGAAGCAATGCAAAAGATGAAGGCGCTTTTTTCTGTTGTCAAGGCATTCAAGCCTGAAGCATCGCGAAGTGGAAGTTTTGAAACGTATCTTATAGGGCTTAGCCGCGTTTAGCCTGCCTGCACTTGCTGTCTAGCGATTTCTAAAGAAAAGCCGCTGAACTTCCGATAATGCAAACGTTGCCAAGAATCAAACGGCGGTTTTAAGACATCCAGCCGCCGTTTTTTTAGGAAACAACGGCGTGCTTGTGTAAGCGCGCGAAACAAGGGAGCCGTCAAAACGGGCTCCCTTGTTTTTTACTGCGTTTCCTTGCTCTCTTCTTCAAAGAGCCATGCGCCTGCGGAGCTGATTGTCTTGCCAATTACAGCCGCCCTGACCCTTTTGCGCGTTTTTGTGCAAAGCTCCTGCCAGCGTTTAGGGGTAAAGGCTGTGCGCGTTTTTTCGCGGGCGGAGTCCGCCGCTGCCAAAAGCGTTTTCATGGAAACGCCTATGCCGAAAGTCTTTGACGGAATAAGCCTAGCGCAGAAGTATCCCGAAACCGTGCGCACTACCGGGTCGCCTGCAGAAGAAGCTAGAACTGCGAATTCCTCGGAAGCGGGGCGATAATTTCCGCCGCGGAAGGCAAGAAACGCTGAATAAAATTCAGCCCACTCCCTTTCTTCGCTTTTAATGGAACCGCTTTCCTGAAGAATAAACGAAACGCAGGATTTAGCTTCGTCCATGTTGTCAAAGACAATGGATGCGGCGATAAAATCAGGCGAAAAAGACCTGTAAAGATCGGGCTTTTCGCTTTTCAGCTTTGAAAAGAGGGTTCGAAGGGTTTCGTAATCAGAAAGCAGGACAAGCACATTGATAAAAAGCTCAACTTCACGCTTTGAAAAACGCCCTTTTTCAAGCATTTCGCATTCAAAGAACGAGGCAAGAGCCGGCCAGTTTTCAGCCATAAGAGCATCGAACATTTTGGCGCGCTGCAGAACGAAAATATCGGCCGCGATGAGAACCAAAAAAAGAACAAGGCAAATGGAAGCCGAAACAAGAAAGCCGGTGGAAAGGCCGTCTTGATTGCCGCCGCCATCGGATATGGGGAGAAACGAAAAAAAGGAAAAAAAACACAAAACAATAATGGCAATCAGGACGATATTTAGAAGAAGGAACAGGGACTTCAATTTCATGACAGAAACTCCAGAATATGTTAGAGTTTACTATAAGCGGGAGAATGAGTGAATACCTTTACTGTGGCAGATTTGCCTGAAAACAAATTTTTTGAAAAGGACGCTCTACTTGACAAAAAATTCATTGTCTGCCCTGTTGGCGTTCCAATTACTACTCTTCTCAAAAAAAGTCTTAAAGAATGGGGCTTTGCTACAGTCTTTACCGAAGGCGGGATTGTAGAAAATTCGCCTCTTTTTACGGCGGAAGACATGGAAATGCAGGGTATGCCTGCGCGGGACAGCGATGAGCTTGACGCGCTAACCGAAGAGGCTGAACCCGGCTGGCAATCCGCTGAAGAGGGCGCGAAGAAAAGACAGCGCGCGGATACCGCGCAAGACAAAGAGCTTGATGCGGTAAAAGAAGAGTACGATGGCTATCTTGAATACGCGGAAAGCGTTTACGAGAAATTCACGCGCATCCAGTCTCTCGATACGAAAGAAATTACCGATAAAATGAAAGATTTCTGCACATTCATACGCAGAAACAGAAGCCATGTTTTAAGGCTTCAGGCGGAGGGAAGCAAAGGCGGCGGTAAGACTTACCTTGCCGAGCATTCGCTGCGATCCACCGTTTTTGCGGTGGCGATTGCCCTTCAGCTTAATCTTCCCATGCACAGAATGATAGAGCTTGCCGTTTCCTGCTTTTTGCATGAAATAGGCATGACGCGCCTTCCGCAAAAGTTTTTTGCCAGCTCAAGCCCTCTTTCAGGGCAAGAAAAGAAAGCGATTACAGTACATCCCGTGATTTCGTACAATATTCTCAGCGAGGCATCGTTCCCGCTCAACATCTGCCTCGGCGCGCTTGAACACCACGAGCGCGAAGACGGAACAGGGTATCCTCGCAGGCTTACAAAAGAGCAGATTTCGATTTACGCAAAAATTATCGCTGTTGCCTGTTCATACGAGGCGGCAACGTCAAAGCGCCCCTTCAAAGAAGAGATGGACGCTTACAGCGGAATTATAGACATTTTGAAAAACAACGGGCATCAATACGATCCTACAATCGTGCACGCCCTTTTGTTCTCTCTCTCAATCTACCCGATAGGTTCATATGTGCTTTTGTCCGATGGAAGAAGAGGCCAAGTAGTTGACATTAACCCCCAAGACCCCAAGTGCCCGATTGTGCAAATACGGGGTGAGTACAAGGGCGACGGCACGCCGAAAATCATAGAGACAAACGAATACGCCGTCTATGTATTAAGGCCGCTTACAAAAGAAGAAGCGGCGGCTTTTAAGTCTTAAGCGCGCTGCGGAAAGCCTTTTTTAGCTTTCTATATTTCATTTGCTTTTTCCTCAAAATGGTGTTAATCTTCAGATAATGCTCTTCATGTTGGCATAAAGAAAGAGTTAGGAGGGTTAACGTGAAAAAAACACGGAGGACAAAGTGGGTTGCCTTTGCTGCAATCGCTTGCGTTGCGGCAATAATCACCGCTTGCGCGGGCGGGTCAACGAGTGGCGGCGAGGCAGAGAAGAAGGCAAGCAATGTCTTTAAGGTTTACAAGAACGAGGGCGGAGCTACTATAAGCACCGTTCATAGGAATGTAATCGAGCAGGACGGGCTTTACTTTAAGGACATTGACGGCAGCGGCATTTTTAAGCCCTTTGATGACTGGCGGCTCCCGCCTGAGGAGAGGGCGGCGGCTTATGTCAAGGAGCTTACACTTGAAGAAAAGATAGCGCAGCTTTTTATTGCTGACTGGCGAATGGGAAAATACCCGCAAGGAGACCACAAGCCCGTCCTTGATGAGTCGGGAACGCTTGACGAGGCTGAGTTTATAGGCAATGGCGGCCAGCAGATGCCGGGCACTACGGTGCTTATCAAGGAGTGGTTTAGCAGGCACATGATTTTGCGCACCAATCCTACGGCTGAGGACCTAACCGACTGGCTTAATCAGCTTCAAGCTGTAGCTGAGGAATGCGAGCACTTTATCCCGGTACAGGTTGTTTCTAACTCAAGAAACGAAAACGATAGGATTATCTTTGATAGCGGGGAGAGTTCAGCCTTTGCGCTCTATCCTAACACGTTAGGCATTGCGGCAGCCATTTTAGGCAGCGACATATCGGTTGCCGACAACTTTGCAGACACCGTCCGTCGCGAGTGGAACGCCTACGGTCTCCGCAAGGGCTACATGTACATGGCCGATGTTGTCACCGACCCGCGCTGGCAACGTACGTATGGCACCTTTGGCGAAAGCACGGAGCTTACAACCGAGATTATCGCGCATATTGTCCCGCGCATTCAAGGGAGCGATAGCGGCGTTACCACTGACGGTGTCGCGATGACTACAAAGCACTTTCCAGGCGGTGGCGCGCGGGAGAACGGCTTTGACCCGCATTATGCGCTAGGTCAGTGGAATATCTACAGCACTGAAGATAGCTTGCTAAAGTATCACCTGCCGCCGTTCCAGAAGGCTATTGACCTTGGCACAAGCTCGATTATGCCCTATTACGCAAAGCCTTCAAGCGAGAAGTCTGCGCCGCAAAGGGGTCCGAATGGTGCCGAGCTGCAGCTCATCCCCTTTGGCTTTGCGTACAACAGGCCCTTTATTCAAGGATTGCTGCGCGACCAGATGGGCTTTAAGGGCTATGTCAATTCCGACACAGGCTTTATCAGCTTTCTGCCTTGGGGTGCGGAGGCCCTTGACGTGCCAGAGCGCATAGGCTTTGCTGTAACGCACGCGGGCGTTGATCTTATTTCGGGTACCTTTGACAACGAGTCAGCTCTTGAAGCCTACGAACGGGGAAAGAATGGCTGGTATGACGAGCATCCCGTCCCTGCGGGCTTTACAAAGGATGAAATTATCATCACCGATGAAAGTCTTGACCGTGCGGTAACAAGGACGCTAACCGAGCTTTTTGCTCTTGGAATGTTCGATGACCCATTCCGCAGCGTAGAAGATGCGAAGGCGGTTGCCTCTAATCAGGCGGACTGGGACAATGCGATGGACGCGCATAGAAAGTCCGTCGTTCTCTTAAAGGATGAAAGCGGAGCTCTTCCTCTTACAAAAGAGAAGACAACAGGCAAGAGTGTTTACGCTGAATGCTTTGACCAGAACGCCGATAAAGCCGCAGAGTCAACAGAGAGCCTGCGCGCCCTTCTTAAAGATGATTACGGCTTTGAGCTTGCCAATGACCCTGCAAAGGCTGACTACGCGATTTTGCTCCTTACCCCCTCGTCGGGTTCATACTTTAGCGCGACACCCGGCTATCTTGAGCTTGATATTTGCGATGGCAAACAGGTGCCTAACGTTGACGATGTGGGTCGTCCGCTTGCAGAGATGCATAGCGAAACAACGCTTGCAGGAGCTGCAAGGATTGCGGAGATTGCATCCGCAGTGCACTCTAACGGCGGCAAGGTTATCGCTAACGTCAACGTAACACTTGCTTGGCAGCTAGGCAACGTTGAACCTTATTGCGATGCTCTTCTTGCAGGTTTTGATACATATGTAAGGGCAACTCTTGATGCGATTACAGGTGCCTTTAAGCCGACAGGAAAATTGCCGCTTACGTTGCCTCGCGGCGATGAGGTTATCGCTGTGAATGCAGACGGCGTTTGCATTAGCCCTAACGACGTGCCCGGCTACGACAAGGATATGTACATACCCGACTTCTTAAAGGATGAAAACGGCAAAGCATACGCCTACAGGGACGCGACCGGCAATTATTACGAGTACGGCTTTGGGTTGTAGCGCTTTATTCGAAAGAGCTAAGAGCTAACAGATGCTAGGGCGGGGGCAAAAGGCGGTGAATTTAGAGTTATTATAGTTAAAAATTTCAAGTCAAAAGTACTGGGGTCGTGCAAGTAGAAGCGCCCCAGTGCTACCGCCCGCTTCCTGAGCACACCTATTTCTTGCGATAAACGCGCGGAGTATAGTCTATGCTGGCAAACAGTATAGGCTATACTGTCGCGCAGTTTCTTGATGCAAAAAGCGCATCCTGCGCTCTTGAATAGCTCCTTGCCCCCCCCCCTTTAGCTCTATAACCTAGAAACTCTTAACTCAAAACTTGAAACTCCAAACTCTTATCGACTTTTTCGCGCTAATCCTCTACAATGACACTCTAATTATGAAAAGCAAGGCATATATTCTTCTAGCAAACGGCCATGTCTTTGAGGGGCGTCCCTTCGGCGCCGCGGGTTGCGTTACGGGCGAGGCGGTGTTCGCGACGGGCATGACGGGCTACTTGGAGACCCTCACCGACCCTAGCTATTTTGGGCAAATTGTGCTGCAGACCTTCCCGCTCATCGGCAACTA
>CAZDXD010000037.1:0-10832 GCA_964509415.1 uncultured Treponemataceae bacterium | reverse complement strand
AAGGGCATGGCGATTATGGGCGTGGGCATAGGCGAGGGCGAGCAGCGCGCGGTTCAGGCTGCGACAAACGCTATCAACAATCCTCTGCTTGAAGGCTCGCAGATTGAGGGGGCGACCCATATTTTGATTAACATTACCGCAAGCGAAAACCTTTCCGTTAATGAGCTTGAGGAGATTGCAAACATTATTACAACCGGCGCGGATGAGGATGTGTTTATGAAATACGGCGCTTCTATAGACGAAAACGCAGGAGACAAAATTAGCGTAATAGTTGTTGCGACTGGGTTCCCCGCGAATAGCCAGTCTTATACCCACCAAAAAACTGAATACGTTCAGGAGAAAAAGACGATTGACAGCGGGAATTTTGTTTCCAGCGCGGAATGGCGCCGCGCTATGGAAAAATCCGTCGAAAAGCCTGTACGGGGCTTGAGTACAAGAAACGGCGCGGCGCATATTTCGATTTCGCCGCCTTCAAATGATGATGACCTAGAGATTCCCACCGTTCTTCGGAATCAGCAGAAGGTTTCAAACTGAAAGGGGGAAAACATTCTGTAGTCAGGCAGTTTTATGCTTGGCTTTTGACGGGCAAAGCCGCTTCGGAAAACACCGCATTGACGTACGCCGGAAGTGCAGATATTTTTCTTGACTGGGCGGAATCAAGGTCTCTTTCCGTTGAAGCAATTTCGTCTGCGGATTGCGTGGAGTTTTTTGCCGAGAGAGCTCGTTCAGGAATTTCCGGAAGAACTTCAGCGCGGGATATTTCAGCGCTGAATGCTTTTTTCCGCTTTCTTGTGATTATTGGCGCCCGGCGCGATAATCCTGTTTCGCTTCTTGAGCGCCCCTCGCGCGGGGAACATCTTCCGCGCGTTATTTCCGCGGAACAGGTTTCGCTGCTTCTTTCGGCTATTGATACATCAAAACCCGAAGGCGTGCGGGATTATGCCCTTTTTGAGCTTATTTATTCCTGCGGGCTTAGAATAAGCGAAGCAGTTTCTCTTTCTTTGAATGACGTGCGGCTTGGAGAAAAAATCGTAATTGTCTTGGGGAAAGGCGGCAAGGAGCGAATGGTTCCGTTCGGGAATGAAGCGCGCGCTTGGCTCAAGCGCTACTTGAGTGAAGTGCGCCCTTTTCTTTTTTCTTCGCTTTCCGGATCGTTTTTTTTTCTTGGAAAAAAAGGCAGGCCGCTTACTCGCAAAGCCGCATGGGACAGGTTTCATGTTCTTGCACAGAAATCTGGGATTACCGCAAAGATACACACGCTTCGCCATTCTTTTGCAACGCATCTTCTGGAAGGCGGCGCGGATTTAAGGTCTGTTCAAGAACTTCTGGGGCATTCGGATCTTTCTACCACCCAAATTTACACGCATGTTCAAAACGAATCGCTCAAGATGTATCACTCTGAATTTTTTTGATGAAAAACCTGACCGCAATGCAAATCTGTACGAATAATTATTTACAGGAGATACCAGTGAAAAAAAGAAAGCTTTTTTTGCATGGATGCGCCCTGCTCATTCTTTTGACTGCTGTTTTCTTGCTCGCTTCTTGCAGGGGCAACACTAAGTACATTAACCATATTCAGCAGGTTGAGGAGGGAGTAAGCAATCCTGTTTCCATCGAGGAGCTTGAAGATGCTATTTCAAAATACCGAGACCGTGTTGAGGACATTATTCTTGCCGAAACTAAAACCGCGAACTGGTACAAGATTCTTGGCATCCGCTATCTTGATAGGCAAATGTACGGCAAGGCGCTTGAGAATTTTCAGGCGGCGATAGAATATTATCCCGTCAATCAGAACCTGTATTACTATGTCGGACTCTGCGCGGGCTATATGGCAAAGGCGGCTCTTAATGATTATGGGAGGCGAGAGCATTATTTGGATTTGGCGGAATCAGCTTACCTTCGAGCCATAGAGATTGAGCCTCGCTATGCCCGTGCGCTTTACGGGCTTTCTATTCTTTATGTTTTTGAGCTGGACGAGCCTGAAAAAGCGCTGCCTTACATTGAGCTTTTTACGCAGATTGAAACCGCAGATATGGACGGCAAAATGGTTCTTGGGCGCGTCTATTATTCTATTGGCGAATTTGAAAAAGCGGTAGAGGTATACGACGGGGTTATCAAGCAAACGAAAGACGAAACCCGCCGTGCCGCCGCGCAGTCGAACAAAGAGCTTGTGCTGGAAGTAATGTACAATGGCGCCGGTTGAGCTTCTTGTAATTCTTGCTGATTTCCCGGGTTTGACTTTGCGGGAGAAGCTCCTCTTGGCCGAAAAACTTGACAATATAGAAGGGCTTGCAGTACTTTCTTCTATAGAAAGGCTTGCAATTTTGATAGAACGCGCGCCAAAGTATCAGCCGCCCTCATGCGAGGACTTAAAAGCGGAATCAGAAAAACGCATGGGCGCTATGAGGCGCTTTGGAATAAGGTTTGTTCATTTTCTGTCGGAGGAATATCCGCCGCTTTTGCGGGAAATATACGATCCTCCATTTGGTCTTTTTTACCGCGGCACGCTGCCTGACACGGCAAAGCCTCTTGTCTCTATAGTTGGGACGCGCTCTCCTTCAGGCGATGGCATTACCGCCGCCTATTCGCTTTCCGAGGATTTAGGCAAGAACGGCGTTTCCGTTGTTTCAGGGCTTGCGTTTGGCATTGACGCTTCAGCCCATCGTGGGAACATTGCAGGCGGCGGGCTTTCGGCTGCGGTTTTAGCCTGCGGTGTGGATATTCTGTATCCAAGGGGAAACGCCGTGCTTGCGGGCAAGCTCCTTGAATCAGGCGGTTGCATTTTAAGCGAGTATCCGCCGGGCATTCAGCCGCTTAAATACAGGTTTCCCCGCCGCAACAGGATTATATCCGGGCTTTCGCGTTCCGTTATTGTAATAGAAGCGCCTGAAAAATCCGGAGCGCTTATAACAGCGGATTTTGCGCTTGAACAGGGCAGAGATATGTTTGTTCATGGGGCAACGCTTAATTCCAAGAGGAACGCGGGTGGAAGAAAGCTGCACGAGCAGGGGGCGCAGGCAGTTTCATCGGCTTTTGATGTTTTTTCCGCTTGGAAATGCGCTTAAAATGCTGTGCTTAACGTTAAAGCATTGCTGACATTGGTTTATTGGATTGGGAGATTATAGTGGCTGCAAAAAGCGAAAAAAAGGCAAACGGCAAAAAAGATAAAGAACCGCAGACTCTTGTCATTGTGGAGTCTCCTGCAAAAGCTAAAACAATAGAAAAATATCTTGGACCCGGTTACACCGTAAAAGCGTCGATGGGGCATTTGATTGACTTGCCTAAATCCAGAATGGCGATAGATGTTGAACATAATTTTGAGCCGGAATATATAACGGTTCGCGGGCGAGCGGGCATTTTGCGCGAACTGCAGGGTGACGCTAAAAAGGCAGAGCAGGTTTTGCTCGCAAGCGATAATGACCGCGAAGGCGAGGCTATTGCGTGGCATTTGGGCCGCGCTATTTCATCGAAAAGCGATGTTGCGATTCACCGCATTGTCTTTAACGAAATTACCCCTAACGCTATCCGCGAGGCTGTAAAGCATCCCATGGAGATAGACGAATCAAAGGTGCATGCGCAAAAAGCCCGCCGCGTTCTCGACAGGCTGGTAGGCTATAATCTTTCGCCCCTTCTCTGGAAAAAAGTAAAAGGCGGTCTTTCCGCGGGCAGGGTTCAGTCAGTGGCATTGAGGCTTATCTGCGAGCGCGAGGCGGAAGTTGAAAGCTTTATCCCAGAAGAATACTGGACGTTGAGTGCTGATTTCAAAAAGGGACGCACAGTGTTCTCCGCGCAGCTTGTGCTTTATGGCGGCAAAAAGCCCTCCCTTAAAAACGAAGAGTCAGTAAAAAGCATAATTCAGGAAATCCGCTCAAGTGCATTCACTGTTTCGGATGTAAAAACTTCCGAAAAGAGCATAAGGCCAAAGCCGCCTTTTACCACGTCTACGATGCAGCAGGCAGCCGCGAACAGGCTTAATTTCACGTCGCGCAAAACCATGCAGATTGCCCAGCAGCTTTACGAGGGCGTGAATATCGGCAGCGACAGAGTTGGTCTTATTACTTATATGCGCACGGATTCCGTGCGAATTTCTCATGTTGCCCTAGAAGATGCAAGAAATTACATTGCAGAAAAATACCCTAAAGACCTTCCGGATTCTCCTGTCTTTTATTCAGTGGGGAAAAAGGCGCAAGACGCGCACGAAGGCATCCGCCCGACATACGTGCGTTACACGCCGGATTCTGTTCAGGGGTACTTGACGAAGGATCAGCTTAAGCTTTACACGCTTATTTGGGAGCGCTTTGTTTCAAGCCAGATGAAAAACGCGAAAAGCAGGACAACAACGATTGAAATTGCCTGCGGTTCTGCTGTCTTCCGCGCCAATTCTACAAAGGTTATAGAAAAGGGCTTTTACAATGCGATGAAACTCCTCCCGCGCGAGGAAAGTGGCAAGGCTCTTCCTTCGATGAAAGCGGGGGAGGAAGTTGAGCCTGTCGATTTCCACTCGGAGCAGCATTTTACCCAAGGGCCTGCGCGCTATACTGACGCATCGATTGTAAAAACGCTAGAGGAAAAGGGAATCGGCAGGCCTTCTACATACGCGCCGATTATTTCGGTATTGATAGACCGCTATTATGTTTCGCGCTCAAACCGCCAGCTTGTTCCAACGCAGCTTGGCAGAATCATTAATGACATTCTTGTACAGCACTTTCCTGACGTGATTGACGTGGGCTTTACTGCCTCCGTTGAAAACGAGTTGGACCAAATAGAAGAAAACGCGATTGCTTGGCAAGACATGGTCGGAAAGTTTTTCTATCCTTTTAAGAAGCAAGTTGATGTTGTAACGGAAGAGCTGGACAGCATGAAAGGAGTTTTGGATGAAAAAACCGATTACACTTGCGAGGCTTGCGGAAAGCCCATGCTTAAAAAGCTCGGCCGCTTTGGGTTTTTTCTTGCCTGCTCAGGCTTCCCCGAATGCACGCACACGCGCTCCATTCCGCTTGCAAAGTGCCCGCGCCCCGGTTGCGGCGGCGATATTGTAGCCCGCAAAACCAAAGGGCGCGGAAGGGAGTTTTACGGCTGCACCAATTACCCTGAATGCGACTTTATAACCCATTTTAAGCCAATAAACGCATATTGCCCAAAGTGCGGTCAGTTTCTTGTTGAAAAATATGACAAGAAAAACGGCTCGTTCAAGTCCTGCATAAACCCAGGTTGCGATTATCTTCATACACAGGATGACGAGGTTTTTGCAGCTGAGCAGAGAGAACAATGAATTCGCTTTTTTCAGAATATCTTTCATACCTTCAGGGCGTTAAAGCTCTTTCGCCTAAAACTCTTCGCAGTTACCGGCAGGACTTTACAGTCTTTTCGGAATACTTGGACTGCGAAGCCCAAGGGATAAGCCCGATTGAAGCGGACAGTGTACACATCCAGCTTTTTGTCGCTTGGCTTGGGCTTAAAGGCTATAATCCTGCAAGCGTCAACAGAATGCTTTCTTCGCTGCGGGGCTTTTACCGCTATGCGCTAAGAATGAATTTAAGCGCGTCAAATCCCGCTGAAGGTATCCGCAACCTTAAAACAGCAAAGAAGCTCCCCTCTTTTCTTTTTGATAACGAGGTAACAGAGCTTTGCGCGCTGCCGCAGTTGGAAAGCACAAGCCGCGCAAGCAAAGCAGGCAGTGCGAGCAAAGAAGACAAGAGCGCCGCTTCAAAAAATACAAGCCTTTGGCCCGCGCGCGATACCGCGCTTTTTGCAGCTGTTTACTCAACAGGCTGCCGCGTTTCAGAAATCGCTTCAATGCGCCTTTCAGACATAAGCGGGGACTTGTCCTCCGCAGTAGTTACCGGAAAGGGCGGGAAGGACAGGGAAGTGTTTTTTTCAAAGGCGGCTGTCAAGGCTGTGCGCGCCTATCTTGAAGAGCGCGACGCGCTTCTAAAAACCATGCAGGAAAAAGATTTTTCAAAAGGATTTCTCTTCATTTCAAGGCGCGGCAAGCCGCTTTCGGTGCGGGGCATTCAGTTTATTTTCAGCCACTATACCGGCGGCGCGTCTTCGATTCGCCATATTTCCCCGCATGCGCTGCGTCACAGCTTTGCTACAACGCTTGTATCGCGAGGAGCGGACCTGCGCATTGTTCAGGAATTGCTTGGGCATTCCAGCATTTCTACTACGCAGAAATACACTCATGTTACGACAGAAGGCCTTAAAGTCCTGTATCATCAAGCGCATCCGCACGGTTAGGCATGCGGGCGCAGTTTTTGCACTAAAGAGGTAAAGCATGAAATACGAAAAAACAAGAAGCACTACGGTAATAGCTGTAAGGCGAGATGGAAAGGTCGCGCTGGCAGGCGACGGTCAGGTTACAATGGGAGAGACCGTCATGAAGGGAAATGCCCGCAAGGTGAGGCGCATTTATAACGGCAACGTTTTAATAGGATTTGCAGGCGCTACAGCGGACGCTTTCAACCTGTTTGACAAGTTCGAAACAAAGCTTAAAGAGTATTCGGGCGACTTGACGCGGGCGGCAGTTGAGCTTGCAAAACTCTGGCGCACGGACAAGGCATTAAGGCAGCTTGAAGCGCTTCTTCTTGCCGCTGACCGCGAAAAGCTCCTTCTCATTTCCGGCACCGGCGATGTTATAGAGCCGGAGAACGATGTCCTTGCGATTGGGTCGGGCGGAAACTACGCTTATGCGGCGGCTCTCGCGTACATGGAAAACCCCGACCTTTCCGCTTCGGAAATCGCTCTTAAAAGCCTTAAAATCGCCGGCAAAATATGCATTTACACAAACGATTCCATTATTTTGGAAGAGCTATAAAAACTTGAAAAAGACAAAAGCTGCTAAAGCTATCTAAGCAAACAGAGGGAGATTAAATTGTGAGCAGGGAAATTGACTCTATGACGCCAAAGGAAATTGTCGGGGAGCTTGATAAATACATTATAGGCCAGCACAAGGCTAAAAAAGCCGTAGCGATTGCCCTTAGAAACAGAATGAGGCGGCTGAAACTTCCGGAAGACGTGCGCGATGAAATTGCGCCAAAAAACATTTTGATGATAGGTCCCACAGGCGTTGGCAAGACTGAAATTGCGCGCAGGCTCGCTAAGCTCTGCGGCGCCCCGTTTCTCAAAGTTGAAGCTACAAAGTATACCGAAGTCGGCTATGTAGGCCGCGACGTTGAAACGATGATACGCGACTTGATGGCTGTCGGCTACAATATGGTAAAAAACGAAATGCACAGCGACTTGCGCGGCGAAGCTGAAAAGCGCACGGAAGAGATTCTCCTTGATCTGCTTCTTCCTTCAAAAAAGAAGGGGCCGCCTCGCCATTTGCAGCTGCCCCATGGGGAAGATGCAGCGGAAGAGACCCAAGCTGACGCGGCGGGCGCTGCCGCAAGCGAAGACTCCACGCGGGAGAAGTTCCGCGCCATGCTCCGCGAGGGCAAGCTCGAAGACCGGGTTGTTGAAATTTCCATTAACAAGGGCGGAATGCCTGCCTTTGAAATCTTTGCAGGCCCCGGCAACTTTGAAGACCTTGAAATGACGCTTTCTAATATCACAAGCGTTATTTCTGGAGGAAGGCAAAGGCGAAAGTCCGTTACTGTAAAAGAAGCCAGGCAGATTATCATTGCCGACCAGCTCGACAGGCTTGTTGACCCTGATAAAATCGCGGAAGAGGCAAGAAATCGCGTCCAGCAGAACGGCATTGTGTTCCTTGACGAGATTGACAAAATCGCCGCAAAAAGCGATCGTTCATCGGGGCAGGATGTTTCGCGCGAGGGCGTCCAGCGCGACATTCTTCCTATTGTTGAAGGCTCCAACGTGAACACAAAGTATGGCGTGGTTGACACGACGCATATCCTTTTTATTGCGGCGGGCGCGTTTAACATTTCTAAGCCGAGCGATTTAATTCCGGAGCTTCAGGGGCGCTTCCCCCTGCGTGTCGAGCTTGACTCGCTTAACGCGGAAGATTTCCGCAGGATTTTGCTTGAGCCCAGAAACGCCTTGATTAAGCAATATACCGATTTGCTTGGCACGGAAGGCGTTGAGCTTGCCTTTACCGGTGAAGCCATTGACCGCATGAGCGCGCTTGCCGCCGAAGTCAATTCGCGAATGGAAAACATAGGCGCGCGCCGCCTTCATACCATTATGGAAATGCTTCTTGAAGACATTTCTTTTGAAGCCCCTGAGCTTTCGGGGCAGCATATTGAAATCACTAGGGAATACGTTGACGAGCGCCTCAAAGACATTGTGCAGGATCAGGATTTGTCGAGGTATATACTTTAGAGCTGAGAACTGAGACGTATGGGCGAGGGCAAGCAGCCCGCCCCATGCCTTTGTGCATTGCCGACTGCGAGTCTCACTTGCTCTGCCTCATACCCTCTAAACTGAAAACTATTAACTGTAACTAACCACTATCAAAATAATGTGACAAATTGCCCTAAAATCTTTAATATTATGTTACAATAAATGTGAAGAAAAGGGGCAATCATGCTAAGGCGAAGGGCATACGATAAACTTTCCGCGTGGAAGCTGCAAAGCAAAAAGAAGGCTCTGTGCATAATAGGGGCAAGGCAGACGGGAAAGACAACGCTGGTGAGGGAGTTTGCTAGGGCGAACTACGAGCATTTTGCAGAAATCAACTTTATTACCGACAATGAGGCTGCAAGGATTTTTGAAGGCAGCCTTGACGCGGACACGCTAATCACAAACCTTACCGCCTATCTTCGCGCGCCTCTTGTGCCGGGCAGCACGTTAATCTTCTTTGACGAAATACAAGCGTGTCCAGACGCGCGCACTGCAATCAAGTTTCTTGTTGAGGACGGCCGCTTTGACTATATCGAGTCGGGGTCGATGCTAGGGGTTCGGCATAGAGCGCCGCGCTCGTATCCTGTTGGCTTTGAAGAAATATACAGAATGTACCCGATGGACTTTGAGGAGTTCTTGTGGGCTAACGGCGTGCAAGCCGCTACCATTGACTACCTGCGAGAGTGCTTTTCTTCTATAAATGAGGTGTCAGCCGCCGTGCACGAAGCGATGAAAAGGCTTTTTTACAGCTACATTGTTGTGGGGGGAATGCCGCAGGTTGTGCAAACCTTTGTAGAAACGCACGACATCGGCCGCGTTATCGAAAACCAGCGCGAAATCCTAGAGCAATATCGCCTTGATATTTCGCAATACGCTGAAGGGAGCGAAAAGGTAAAAATAAGGGCTGTGTTTGACGCTATCCCCGCGCAGCTAAACGACAAGAACAGGCGCTTTTATGTTAATTCTATAGACAAGAACGCGCGCCTTGCCCGCTACGAAAATTGCTTTAAGTGGCTTGATGACGCGGGGGTTGCCTTGCCGTGCTACAACGTTGCCGAGCCGCGCGCGCCGCTCAAGCTTAACGAAAAGCGCAGCCTCTTTAAGCTCTTTATGAGCGACACGGGGCTTTTGTGCGCCGCTTGCATGGACAACATTCAGTTTGAGCTTTTGAACGGCAGCATCGATGTCAACATGGGGAGCATTCTAGAAAACGCAATAGCGCAACAGCTTAACGCGGGCGGCTTTTCCCTTTTTTATTATGATTCCGCAAGCCGCGGCGAGGTTGACTTTGCCGTCCAAAACGGCATGGGCGTGGACTTAATAGAAGTAAAATCAGGTGCGGACTACAGGCGGCATAAGGCGCTTGACAACGTGATGGCCGTAAAGGAGTGGGCTTTTAGGAATACTTGCGTGCTCTGTCCCGGCAACGTGGAAAGCTCAAAGGACGGCATCCTCTATTTGCCGTGGTACATGTGCCTCTTTTTGCGGCAAAGCGAAGCGCCGCAAGGGCTTATCTGGGTGCCGGACATTTCGGGGCTATAGGGAAGGCTTTAGAGGCCTGCCCCTTACCCCTGCACTCGCACTGTCTCTGAACTAAACCCCGTTACCGCTTCCTTTCGCAATATCCCTGAGCGGCAGTACTGCGTACGCACAGCGACAAAGTAGCTCATTTGCTCTTTCGCCTCGTCTGAAATGGCAAATTCAAGCGTTTTAGGCCAGTTGCGCATTAAATAAGAAGCGTCTGCCGCAATCCACTTGTTCTCGTCAGCATCGGGCGCGCCTTCCGCGTCGGCAGGCACAAAGAAAACGCCCGCCGCTTCCCCCGCTATTTTGAGGTTCTCCCCAGTGATTCGCACAGGGTATCCCCTATAAAGCTTGCCTTCTTCGGCTTCTCCTTTAAGGGAGATAACGCGGCTAATGGCGGGCTCATTTGTCTTTATCATAAAGCTCATAGGCTTTACGGCAGAAAGGGCGCTAGATGCCTCCTTTGAAGGGCGAAAGCGCAGCTCAAGGTCAGGAAGCTCGGAGCCTTGCGGATTTGCGCGAGAAACCGTGCCCTTTGGCGCGGGATAAATCGTGCCGATTTCAAGGATATTTACCGCCTTCCCCTCCTTTATGTATTTGAGAATCTGCCTTTTAATAAGCTCCGCCGCGTGGGCAATTACAAACGGGTCAAGGCTGGGATAATCCGCGCTAATGTCCGTGAGAATGTTGTCAAGGTCAAGCGCCTTTCGCGGAACGCGGGCAATGTATGTGCCATCGTTAAAGCTATTGGCGCCCAAAGTTACGCTTACCGAGCTTTCCGTCTCTTTTTCGTTAAACATAGCTTCCTCCTTATACTCTAATATACTAAATTTTAAGCCGCGATTCTAGAGATAGTCATACGAGCGTATGCGTGCCTGTCATACGTACGTATGCATGATAGTCATACGTACGTATGCGTGTCTAGCATACGAGCGTATGTATGACAGTCATTGATATGCCCCCAAAAAAGGTAACACTTTTTGTTCCCACTGGGGCGGTTTTGG
>CAZDXD010000036.1:1412-10898 GCA_964509415.1 uncultured Treponemataceae bacterium | reverse complement strand
TTCGAGTATATCGGAGATATTCCCCACTATTTTTTCTACTACATCGGGCTTATTCATGGCGTAGATATGAATGCCATCCGCGCCGTTTGTAATTAAATCGATAATTTGGTCTGTGGCGTAGGCAATGCCCGCCTGCTCCATTGCCTTGGGGTCTTTTTCAAAGCGGTCTACAAGGGCTAAAAACTTAGGCGGAAGATAGGCATTTGAAAGGTCAATCATGCGCCTAAGCTGCTCCGCGCTTGTTGCGGGCATAATGCCTGCGAAAATTGGCACGCTTATTCCCGCTTTTCTTGCGCGGGAAATAAAGCTGTAGAGCATGGAGTTGTCAAAAATCATCTGCGTTATTAAAAACGAACAGCCCGAATCAACTTTGGCTTTCAAGTTTTCAAGGTCTTTTTCGCGGTTTCCGCTTTCTGGGTGGCCTTCGGGATAGCACGCGCCGCCTATGCAAAAATCGCCCTGCGAGCGGATTTCCGCTACCAGCTCTGCCGCATAATGGAAATCGTCAGGCGGGACAATGCCGCTGTCTTGGGACCTGTCTCCCCGCAGGGCAAGAATGTTTTCAATTCCGCTCTCTTTAAGATCGCCGATTACCTCCCTTACCTTTTGCCGCGTTGACGAAAGGCAAGTAAGGTGCGCAAGCGGAATAATCCCATTTGCTTTAACGCGCGAGGCAATTTTTACTGTATTTGCCGATGTGCCGCCGCCCGCGCCGTAAGTTACGCTTATAAAATCAGGGTTAAAGCGGCAAAGCCTGTCTGCGCATTCAAAGACGCTTTCAAGGGCGCTCATCTTTTTAGGAGGGAAAATCTCAAAGGAGAATATAAGTTTTTTCTTTTTTATAACATCAGTGATTTTCACGATTCACCGCCTTGCTTTTTATCTTTTTTGAAAACCCGCTTAATCCATGCTGAAAGCCTTTTGAAAAACGCTTTTATGGCGCGGAAAAATCTTGTAAAAGCGCTCGGGTTTTTCATTTTGTTGAGCTTCATGTACGCCTTGACAAGCTCTTCTTCAGAAAACCCTGCGCGCTGAACGTTTTCTTCTATTTCCATTTCAAGTTCGGCAACGGGGTCCGCGCCGCTTACTACAATCACAGGAACCGTGTGCCAGCCCAAGTGAATTACCGCCCTAAGCCGCCTTTCGCCCGCGATAAGCTCATACTTTTCATTTACGGTAATTGGATTGAGAAGCCCGTACCGCTTGATGCTTTCCATAAGCCCTTTAATGTCGCCCGTATCGCTTCTGACACGGTTTTTCACCTTTATGGAATCAACGGGAATATTCATTCGCTTGGCATCTCCTTTAAGGCAACATAAGCGGTCAATCCAAAAGCGGATTGAAATTCAGCTCTTCCTCTTCCTGTCCGCCCCTTTCGGTTTGCGCTGCTGTAGATGAGCTTTCAGTTTCCAGAAGAGCGGCAGCTTCTTCCTGTGTTTCCTGCGCGGCAGCTTCGCTTTGCTCCTGCACTCCTGCCCGCCTTGAGGAGGCTGTGCCTGTACGTGTCGCGCTCCTGCTCGATGTTGTCCCCGTCCGCGACGAGCTGGTGCCGCTGCTTCCTGTAGAGACGGAAGCGCTTCTTCCCGTCCGCCTTAACGTTGCCTGTGCCCTTGTGCTTGGCTCAGGGTCGTCAAAAATATCCGGGTCTATTAAAAGCTCGCCTGAGCTGATTGTCTGCGGCT
The DNA here is from genome assembly GCA_964509415.1 of uncultured Treponemataceae bacterium. Taxonomy (GTDB): domain Bacteria; phylum Spirochaetota; class Spirochaetia; order Treponematales; family Treponemataceae; genus Avitreponema. The sequence continues at coordinate 9,216 of CAZDXD010000036.1, read as the reverse complement.
TTGTGCCTGTAAGGTAGGTTTCGTTCTGAAGCCTTTCGATTGCCGTGCGTTTCAGGCTTGCGCTGTTTGCATGATACTCGCAGTACTGCACAGGCTGCGTCCCTTCAAGATAGGTTAACGTTATGGAGCCGTCCGTGCAGTCTTCCGTGGGCAAAAAACCGGATTTGCGGCAGACAGAAACTTCTACAATCCCCGTTTGCGGCTTGATAAAGTCCCTGTAGGGAAGCCCCTCGTGAATTTCATCCATATACTTGCCCCAAGCGGGAGCCGCGAGCGTAGCACCCGTAGATCGCAAGCCCAGCGAGTATCCCGGCCTGTCAAAGCCAAACCAGATAGCTGTCGTATAGTACGGGGTATATCCTACAGTCCAGGCATCGCGCCAGTTCTGCGTTGTTCCCGTTTTTCCTCCCGCTGGAATCCTGTAGCGGTTTCCGTTTTCGTCCCTGTATGCAAGCTGACCGCTCCAGTAGACATTGCCGAGCGTTCCTGACGTGAACGTGTTTTGCAGAAGGGTTGTCATAAGGTAAGCGTTCTGCGGGCTTACAATCTGCGCAGCGGAGCCTTTCCGTCTTTGCTCAAGGAGCATCTCCCGTTCCAAGTCAATAATTACCCTGCCGTTTCTGTCTTCGACAGAGCGGATGGCAATAGGCGTTACTTCCCTTCCCTGGTTTGCAAATGTGGCATAAGCTTTTGCCATCTGCATAGGCGTTACGCTGATTATGCCGAGCGCCAACGGATAAACGCGCGGGAAAACACGTTCAATTTCTTCCCTGTTCGTGTACCCTAACAAAGCCGCCGCGCGATTAATCGCCGCGTCAAAGCCTATTCCGTCAAGAAGGCGCACGGTCGGCACATTCATCGATGTCGCAAGGGCCTCCCACAAAAGAACGGTGCCCTTCCATTCGCCGCGGAAATTGAGCGGGGTGTAGGGCACGCCGTCCTCGTTGTAAAAAACAACCGGCGTGTCGTTCATCATGGTGCCCGCCGTGTACTTGCGGGAGTCAATCGCGGCGGAGTAAATAAGCGGTTTGAAGGCGCTTCCCGGCTGCACTTGCGCCTGCGTTGCCCTTATAATTTGGTTTGCCTCGTTAAACTGGCTGCCTCCTACAAGGGCCGTGATATACCCTGAATCGTTGTCTATAGTAATAAGGGCGCCTTCAACGGTGGTTCTTGCTTGCCTTTGCTGCGATGACGCGTTCGATATGTTCGCGGCAGTTTTAAGAGGGCTAAGCCCAAAGATAAGGCTTGCCATGTCCGTTATCGAGTTTATCGAGTTTTTGTACCTTGCGATGGACTTGACATAAAGGCGCTCCGCCGAAACCGCAAGCTGCGGCAAGTCAAACACAAGGGCTATCATATTCGTAATCTCAGCGTACTTGTCCCCCTGCGAAAAGCTGGACGAGCTTGTCTCTTGGAAGCGCCTGTTTGCCGTCTCGATGTATTCGGCCATTACCTCTTCGGCCGCGCGCTGATGATTAAGGTCAAGCGTGGTATGCACGGTGTAGCCGCCGGAATACAAGTCCATTGTTCCGTACATCATTTGCTCAAGCTGCCTGCGCACATATTCCGAAAACCACCGCGCCTTATCCTCCCTGTTAAGCCAGACGGAAGATGCCGTGCGCGTGTAGTCAAAGGAAGCCCAGTAGTCGTCAAAGGACTTTTCAGCCTCTTCCCGCTCAAGGTAGCCAAGCTCTACCATCTGGGCAAGGACATCACGCTGCCTCTCCATTGCCCTGTTGGGGTAATTGAATGGGTTGTAGTATGCCGGATTTGACAGCTGAATAACGAGAATTGCAGCTTCCGCAGGCGTAATTTCAGAAGCGGAGTGCCCAAAGTAAAACTTTGAAGCCGCGTCCACTCCGTATGTTCCGCCGCCGAAATACATTTTATTCATGTAAAGCTCAAGTATCTCGTCCTTGGAAAACCTGCGCTCAAGCTGAATAGCCCACCACAGCTCCTTGATTTTTCTGGTGATTGTGCGCTCAGATCTGTCAAGGTAAAGAGTACCGGCAAGCTGCTGCGTGATTGTGCTTCCACCGCCGAGAGACCTTCCCGTAACTACGCCTAAAGCCGCCCTTGCTATGGCTTTAATGCTGAATCCATGATGGTTGTAAAAATCCTGATCTTCCCGTGTTAAAAGAGCCTGTATCATATGATCGGGGAGCTCATTCAGAGAGATAATTTCGCGCTTTTCTTCCGACGCGAACTCGGTTATAACCTCGCCGTGAATGTCCAGAATCTTTGTCGGAAGGTCAGGCGCAAAGTCCGTGAAGTTCTCTGTATTTTTCAGGTTGACTGTCGCCGCAAGTGAAAGCCCAAGCACGGAGCCTGCCGTGGCGGCCCCAAGAAAGAGCATAACGCACACAAAAGCGGCCAGCTTCCTGTGTTTTCCAGCCATGTTTACTATAATACAGCATTTCAGGCTTTGTTACAACGCGGGCAAAAAAAGAGCCGGTATAAAATAATACCGGCCGCCATCAGGCTGTCGGGCAGCCAGTGGGTGGGAGGGAAACTGACTGACCGATATGTTATTTATCGGATTACGACGTGTTTTTCTTAAACGGAAAACGCGCGTTTTTTCCCAAGCGATAAACAACGGAAAGCCCAATCGCTACCTAAGCTCAATAATTTCAGCGTCCATAGTCATGGAAACGGAATAGTCCCGTCCTTCTTCCGCGGTAAACTGCCTTTGAAGGCTGTAATCTCCTACGAAAAACGTTACCGTGTGCCTGCCCGGTTCAATTTTCATTGTCCCGCGCGGGTCGGCGACAATTTCCCCGTCAAAGGCAATTTTCACATTGTCGGGGCTGACAAAGGTTACGGTTGGCGCAGTGTCCTTCATTTCTATCGTTATTCCGGTAATTCTCGCCCTTTCAATAGTGAAAGTCCTTATCTCCGTGCGGTATTTTTCAGCGGAAACCGCGAGAAGATGCTCTCCGTGCGAGAGAATTTGCATTTTTTCAGGTTCGGGCACCGCCTTTTCGTCTATGCGCACGCTTAAAGAAACGGGCTCATGGAGCTGCCCCGCGCCCTGTTCGGGGTAGGCAATGCTTAAAAGCAAGCCTCCTTCGTCAGCTAAAACAGGCTTGACTTTCACGGAAAACGAGGCGGTCTCGAAGTCATCAGGCAAGCCCTTCATGATGGGAAAAAGCCTGAAAAAGAGGGGGAAGCTTTCCGCAGGCAGGACTTCGGCAAGCACTTCCGTGTAGGGGTCAGATTTAAGCCCGTGGTTATCCCGCAGCGGAATTCGAAACGCGAATGCAACCCTTGAAGGGAGAATCTCCATAAGGATTTTCTCGCCGCTGAAATCGATAGTCTTCCCGTCAGGGAGATGCGAAATGTCAGTATAAAGGGCGTATGCCATCGAGCCGGGAAACTGAATTGCCAAATCAGGCGACCTTATTTCTATTTCCAGTGCCTTGAGGAATGTCCTGTCTTCGGGGAGGATAACCGCGATACCATCGTTGTAGCCTATAGATACGGTAACCGCCTCTAGCTGCACGGGGTCTATCCGCGCAATGTGGGCCTGCGTTACGCGAAAGCTCTCCAACGCAAACCCCATGTAGCCATAAAAGAGAAGCACCGCGACCAAAAAAGGAATTTTCAGCGCGAATGTTCTTTTCATTTCCGCATTCTTCTCCGTATGCTTTCTTTATCTTAGCAGCCCTTCCGGGTTCCGCGGGACTCCGTTTTCGTGTATTTCAAAGTGAAGGTGAGACCCCGTGGACTGGCCTGTGGAGCCGACATTCCCTATAATAGTACCTGAATTGACATTATCATGCAACTCCACGTTCTTTTTACTCAAGTGTCCGTAGAGACTTTCCCTGCCACCGGAATGCCTTATTATAATGTAATTTCCGTAAACTTCGCTGTAGCTGCTTTCGGCAACGGTTCCTGGAGCGCAGGCGTAAACCGGCGTGCCTTCGGGCGCGGCAAGGTCAATCCCGCGGTGAAAGCCCGCGTTCCCCGTAACAGGGTTTATTCGGCTGCCAAAAGCCGAAGTCAGCACGCCTTCAGGCAGCGGGAAGCGCAGTGTCCTTACCAGAAAAAATGTTCTAGCCGTGCCTGCAAGCTGCTTGCCCGGCAAAAGAACAAAGGCGCCGCTGCCGTTTCCAATTTTTATTCCCTGATCCAGCGAGCCTGCAACCTCCGCCGCGAGAAGCTCCTCAAAGGGGTTTTCAGGCTCAGGCGGAATGTAAAGGCCCGGCATGGAAGGAAGAACAAGCACGCGCCCGGCGATTGCTTCGCTCGCGTTTTCCAGGCGGTTAAGGGTAGCTATGCTTTCATACGGGACGGAGCTTCGCGCGGCTATGGAAAGAAGGTCATCGCCTTCCCTTGCCCTGTAGCGGTAAAAGCTCACCCACTCCGCAAGACGCTCCCCGCTTGTCTCCGAAGCGAGGGCAACTCTTGCTTTCCTGACATCTTCCGAATACTGCCGAAAAAGGGGGTCGCGGTGCGAAAGGCTCTCTATTTCAGGCGCGGCGCGGAAAAAATCAGCAGGCGCGGCGACAGCTTTAGAGGCGGGCAGAAAAAAAAGGAGGAGAAAAAGCAGGGCAAACTGCGAGAGTTTCACCGGAAAACACGCGCCTTCAAGCGCTTAAAGCCGCCATGCTAAAGCTCTCCGCCATCGGGGGCAGCATCTTCGCTTTTTTTCGCCCCTGAAAGCCCAAAGCCCACAAAGCCCGATGCGAGAATCCCCGCTATAAGGCAGGCGAAGGCCAAGGGCACTCGCCTTGCGTATGTTTGCACGACAAAAAGGACAATCCCTGCAAGAAGGAGAAGGCGCGAGACCGCTTTAATCACAAAAAGAGACGGGCTTTCCCGCCATGCCACTTTTATGTATCTAAATAGAAAAAAAAGCGCCGCGGCTACTGCAAAAACAAGAAAAACTGCCGTGAAAGCGCCCGGGCTTGATTCCGCCAGTTTCCAAGCGGGCCAGGCTATTATAAAGCCGACAAGAACACAAAAAGCAAGAAGAACAAGAAAGCCGACAGCTTTAGAGAAAATAGAGCGATAGCCTTTTAAGACTTGTTTTACTACAGACACTACTTTTAAGAAAAAAGACCCGGTCCTGAGCCAAAACACCCTGAACCGGGTTTGCTTTCAAAGGTCAGCCTTCAGAAATCGCTTCCGTGGGGCAGACTGAAACGCACGCGCCGCAGCTTACGCAAAGCTCAGCGTCAATAAAGCGCTTGTCATTCTGCTCGCTGATAGCTCCCTGGGGGCATTCACCTTCGCACGCGCCGCAGTTTACGCAGGCGTCTGAAATTTTGTATGCCATAACTCATCCTCCTGGACAGCACATTGCCGTGCCGAATGCATTTGAGAATACTTCAAAAAAACCGAAAAAGCAAGGGTTTTTGACGGCTATGCAAAACGGCTCAGGGCCAAGCGCTAAATTCCGTCCATAATTCAGGCACATTTACGAGCGTAATTCAGTTGCGATTGTGCGCCTGCCCTTAACATTCCTTAGCCAAACGGCTATACTCTCCATTATGTCATTGAACTGCGGCATTGTGGGGTTGCCAAACGTCGGCAAGTCCACCATCTTTTCGGCGCTTACCTCAGCCCCCGCTGAAGCTGCCAACTACCCTTTTTGCACAATAAACCCCAATGTCGGCATTGTGAGCCTGCCAGACGCGCGGCTCGACTTTCTCGCGGAGCATTTTGCCCCGCGGAGTAAAATTCCGGCTACGGTTGAGTTTGTGGACATCGCGGGGCTTGTCAAGGGCGCGTCTAAGGGGGAGGGGCTCGGCAATCAGTTTTTGGCGAACATCCGCGAAGTAAACGTGATTGCCCACGTTGTGCGCTGTTTTGACGACCCTGACATCGTGCACGTCAATAACCGCGTTGACCCCGCCGATGACATCGAAACTGTCGGCATGGAGCTCGCTTTCGCCGACCTTGACACGGTAACTAAGCGCCTCGAAAAAGCTGCCCGCGCCGGCCGCCTTATGGGGAAGGAAGAGCAAAGAAAGAGCGCAAGCGTTGTTTCCGCGCTTGAGAAGATAAAGCCGCTCCTTGAAAACGGAAAGCCCGCCCGCCTTGCCGACTTAACTGACGCGGAAAGGGATGCCGTTTACGACTGCCACCTCATTACAATGAAGCCGCAAATTTACGTGTGCAACACCGACGAGGAAGGGGCGGTTTCTGGCAACGAGTACTCGCGGGTTGTCGAAAAAATCGCAGGCGATGAAGGCTCGAAGGCGATTGCTATCTGCGGGAAGCTCGAAGCTGAGCTCGCTGGGATAGAAGACCCGCAAGAGCGCCTTGAGTTTTTAGGCTCAATCGGCCTTAAAGAAAGCGGCCTTTCAGTGCTTTCGCGCGCCGTTTACGCCCTGATGGGACTTCGCACATTCTTTACAGCGGGCAAGGACGAATGCCGCGCATGGACAATCCGCGCTGGGGACACCGCGCCCAAAGCCGCTGGCGTTATCCATAGTGACTTTGAAAAGGGCTTTATAAAGGCAGAAGTCTATTCGTTTGACGACCTTTCTTCATTCGGCTCTGAAGCGGAAGTCCGCGCAAAAGGCAAATACCGCATAGAAGGCAGGGACTACGAGGTGCAGGACGGCGACATTATGTTTTTCAGGTTTAACGTTTGATGTTTTTCAACAAAACTGCCCGCAATTCTCCCCTGCCCTCTCTTTTTTGCGCCGCTACTGTGCTCGCGGTGCTTCTCTTTTCCGCCTGCCCGTCAGAAAATGCCGATGACGGCGAAGCTCCAGCTTACCCGATCCCCAGCGGCATGGAGCTTGTCTGGTCCGACGAGTTTGACTATGAAGGCGCGCCTAATCCCGAAAAGTGGAGCTATTCTCTTGGACTAAATGGCTGGGGGAATGATGAGATTCAATGCTACACTGATTCCCGCGCCAATTCGTGGGTAAAGGACGGAAAGCTCTTTATAGCGGCTGTGAACGATGGCGGAAACTGGACAAGCGCGAGGCTTAAAACCGCGGAAGCGGCAAGCTGGACTTGCGGGTACTTTGAAATCCGCGCAAAGCTCGCGGAAGGGCGCGGCATTACCTCCTCGCTTTGGATGCTGCCGCGGGATGACCTTTACGGTCGTTGGCCGGCTTCAGGAGAGATTGTTATTGCGGAGCGGGAGGGCTCCAGCGCAGACGCAATTTATCAGGCTGTGTATACAGAAAATTCAGGTGAAAGCGGAATGCGGAAGGCTGCCGTCTTGCAGGAGGAGGGCTCGGCTAACGGCTTTCACACATACGCCGTGGAGTGGACTGCTGATTTCATGCGCTGGCTTGTTGATGGCGAGGAAACATTCCGCCTTGAAAACAGCGGGGAAGGAGCTGAATCTTGGCCTTTTGACATTCCTTTCCATTTAATACTAAGCGTGGCAGTTGGCGGAAGCCGCGGCGGGCAAGATGGGGTTGACGGCAGAATAAAAAGCGCCGTGATGGAAGTGGACTATGTGCGCGTCTACCATAGGACAAAAGAAGAAAACTAGGCGGCTATTCTAATAGCTACCAGCCAATAGCAGCTGACAGATGCTGTACCGACTATTTACGTCTCGTAAATAAGCTGCTGATATTTCATCAGCTTACTACTGACGTTTCGTCAGTACACTACTGACTCTCTGTCAGCTTACTGCTGACGTTTCGTAAATAAGCTATTTACAGTTCGAAAACTGCCGATTTACCAAGCCGATATCCAGTGCTGTGTGCCCAGTGCTAAGTGCTGAGTAGTGCTTAGCACTTAGCTCTCAGCACTTAGTACTCAACAGTGAATACACCGCGTGCCTTTTAGCGCATATTCATTGCGGAGGCGAGCAATGAAACATTGCGCT
>CAZDXD010000036.1:0-1312 GCA_964509415.1 uncultured Treponemataceae bacterium | reverse complement strand
CCGCGTGCCTTTTAGCGCATATTCATTGCGGAGGCGAGCAATGAAACATTGCGCTTTTAAGGCGAGCGCGGCATTTTTCGCGGCACTCGCCGCACTTTCAGCGGCACTTTTTGCTTCGTGCGCCCTTTTTAGCGGCGGCAACGAGACGGGCGAAATTGTTGTAATGACTTACAACACGCAAACCTTCTTTGACAGCGTAACTTCGGGCACGGAGTTTAGCGAATTCAAGAAAAAAGACTGGACTGAGGAGCTTTATACCGCCCGCCTTGAAAGGCTTGCGCAGGTTCTCTCCGAGGCGGCAGTGCCGCCAGCCGAGCAAATGCACCCCCTCCTTGAAGCGCTTTACAGCGCCATGCCTAAAAAGGGAAAGCCGCCTTCCATTGCGGTTTTGCAAGAAATAGAAAACGAGGACGTTCTCCGCGATGTTATATCCTTTTTGCCAGAGCAGGACTTTTACAGCCATATAGCGTTTATTCCTGCGGGAAAGGGCGGTGCGTTTTCTACGGGCATTCTTTCGGTTTTTCCTGTAGAAAGCGTGAAAGTGCACGGGCTTGCTGGAAGCCGCGCCGCGATGGAGTCTGCAGGGGCGGAGATTTCAGCTTCCGCGCTTTCCTCTCTGCGCCCGCTTGCAGAAGTTGCCTTTACTACAGAGAAAGGCCCGCTGGTTTTGTTCGCGGTGCATTGGAAATCAAAAGGCGGCTCCGGCAGCGCGGAAGAAAACAGGCAAATTCGCCTTTTGCAGGAAGAGCTTTTAGCCGAAAGAATACGGCTTTTAGAACGCGCCGAGCCCAACACGCCCTTTATTGTCTGCGGGGACTTTAACCAGCAACCTGAAGACTTCGCCATTATGGGGAAGTATTTCTCGGCGTGGGACTTTCTCCCCCAAGAGGCGGGCACTTACTTTTGGCGCGGGGAGCGGGAAAAAATAGACAACATTTTTGTCTCGCCGCTATTCAAAGACAGCCTTGAGGCGGGAGATAGCGCCTTTTTTGTGGCGGAGCACGACTTTCTTTTTGGAAGCGACGGCGAGCCCGCGGCTTTCCGCATTTACACTGGGCGCGGCTATTCCGACCACCTGCCGCTTGTATTCAGCTTTAGGCTTTAACGGGCGGGCGGGCTTGGCAGACCCTTAAACCTCGCAGCCTATTGAGTTAAGAAGCCGCGCACCGTTGCCAAAGAGAATAGCTTCAAGCTCATTTTCAGGCAGCTTGAGCGCGAAAATTCTTTCCAATTCGCTTACGTGATCCCACATCGGAAAGTCAGAGCCAAAGAGAAAGCGCTCATAGCCGTGCTTGCCGATAATCCTTAGCGC
>CAZDXD010000035.1:0-11132 GCA_964509415.1 uncultured Treponemataceae bacterium | reverse complement strand
AAGTCCTTTATCCGCCTCATTGCATCTCCTTCGGAACTCAAAGAATACTCATCGGTAAAGTTGAGCGAAAAGCTCCTTGATTGCTGGCCGGGTGCGTTGACTCTCGTAGTGCCGCTTGACGGGGGAGGCACAGCCGCATTCCGCTGCCCGGGCGATGCCTGGCTTAGGGCTGTTGTTGCAAAGGCAGGGAGGGCGGTCTTTTCAAGCAGCGTGAATATTTCAGGCGAAAAGCCTCTTTCCCGCGCGGCGGATATAGAAGCAAAATTCGGCGACATTGTTGCCTTAATTATAGAAGACGACCCGCCTAAAGGGGAAAACGCGCGGCTTCCTTCGACAATTGTGGATGTTTCCGCCTTTCCTTACAGGGTTTTAAGGCAAGGCGCGGCTGTAATCTCTACGGAGCTTCTCAATTCCTGAACCAAGCCACTTGCTCGGTTTTTTCCGTAATCGAGAGAATATTCTGCCCATCATGGGTTATCTGCACGGAGTTTTTTTTGCCCGCAAGAATGTTTCCATCGTCAGAAATACGGAAACGCCATTCAATGGGCGGTGCCTGTTCCGCGGCTTTTTCCGCGACAGGGTCAGGCAGGTCGACAAACTGAAGAGGGGATGAGTTCCCCCTCTGCACGACAATAAGCTCGCCGTTCTGGATTGAAAGGCTTATCATAAGCGAAAAGCCGCTTGAAAAAACAGCAGCTCCGCGCCCGCCACGCAGAATCATTATTTTTTCAATTCCTTTTTCCCCGTTCCAGCTTCCGGCAAGGGAGTCAATGGAGCTTACATCCGTAAGATTTATTGCTTCAATGTCAAAGGCATATCCGCTGCCTTCTTCATCGCTTGCCTCCTCTTCGGCGGGGCGCGGCGAGGTCAAAGAAGGCTCTAATGCCGAAGAAGATGCCACATGCGGAGCGTTCTGCATTCCCGGCACAGGGCTTGAGTCAAAGAGCTCGCGGACAAGAAGGCGCGTGCCGAGCATAAGCCTGTTCTGGTTTTCGTAGACGCGGGAGACAAAGCGGCTTTCTTCATGGGTTTTCCCTGCAAGAAAAAGCTCAAGCCTTATTCCGTCATCTAGCGCTGAAAGCCTTCCGTAAAATATAAAATCATGCGCGGCTTCCTGTTCTGCCGCGAAACCGTCGGAGACAGCTTCGGAGCGGGTTGAGTTTATAAAGTCTAGATTGTAATCCCTCATTTCCCTTATAAAAGAAAACAAGAGATCGCTTACAACAAGCACGGTAGAGTCATCGGCTCCGTTGTTTTCCAGGCGATAAACCGCGACAGAAGCGGCAGGCGTGACGGAAGCTTCCGCTTGAAGGCTTTGCGCAATTGGAAAGCGAATGCAAGATGAAACCGCGAGAAAAAGGAGTATTAGGGCAGGCATGCAAAGCCTTTTTTGCTTCATTTTTTGCTGTTATCCGTCCTGCCGTCTTGAAAATTCCCTCTGCAAATCTCGCGAAATGTCTCTCTCGCGGATTTCCGCCCGCTTGTCATAAAGCTTTTTCCCCTTGCAGAGCCCAAGCAGTACCTTCACCCTGCCTCTTTTTATATAAAATTCCAGAGGAATAAGCGTGTATCCTTTCTCTGAAATTTTGCGGCTCATGCGTTTTATTTCGCTTTTATGAAGAAGCAGCTTTTTTGACCTGTCCGGGTCATGCTGAAACGCTGATGAATGCGAATACTGCGAAATCCTGAAATTCTTAAGCCAAACCTCGCCTTCATCGGATATTTCTGCAAAGGCATCCGGAAACGAAATGCTTCCAAGCCGGATTGATTTTACTTCGCTTCCTTCAAGGACGATTCCGCATTCAACAGTTTCTTCTATCGTGTAGTTAAATCGCGCTTTTCTGTTCTTTCCTATGAGCAGCACACCGTCCATACACGTATAATTATAAGTTTTCACAATCAGCCTTGTCAACGATAACCCTTTTATGGTAATTTTTGGGCAAGGTTTCCATTTCGCTGAAAAATGACGGTTTTGTAAGAGTTTTATGTTCAGAAAAAAGAGGAAATACACAGCATATATAGAGAAAAACAAGGGAAAGAAAAATTTTCTTTTTGGCATTGCGGTTTTCGCCTTTTTATGCGCGGCGTTTTGGCTTATTCATAATTTTGCAATTGGAATGTTCAGAACGGAATCCGCGGCGATGGAACCTGCTCTCTCACAGGGAGAGTGTTTTATCGCGTCGCCGTTTTATTTTCTTTCCGGTTCCTTATCTGACGAATCAAAAAGAGGGGATATTGTCCTTATACAGTTTGCCGACGAAAAACGGCTTTCCTTTCCGCTTAATCTTGTTGAAACGGTTGTTTCGTTTGTTACTTTTCAGCAGATGCGGCTTTTCAGCTCCCGCGATTCTTGGGGAAGCCTTCCCGTTGTGCGCCGCCTTTTAGGGCTCCCCGGTGACACAGTATATATGGACGATTTTGTCCTCTACATAAAGCCCGTCTCATCAGAGCATTTTCTTACGGAATTTGAGCTTCTTCCGGACGGAGGGGATTACAGCATTATTTCAAGTCCTTCCCCAGAAAACTGGCAGGATTCTCTTCCCTTTTCAGGACATTTTGACCCTGTTGAGCTTAAAGAAGGCGAATTCTTTGTCATTAGCGACAACCGTGTTGCTGTAAACGATTCACGAACTTGGGGCGCGGTTAAAGCCGAAAACATCAAAGGAAAAGTTTTGTTCCGATACTGGCCGCCTTCAAAGATTGGCGCAGTAAGATAATTAAAAGAGGTGTATCTTTCCTTATATATACATATTCCCGTTTGTATTTCAAAATGTTTATATTGCGACTTCTTTTCCCTTCCGCTGAAAGAGACCGCTTCCTTTTTTTCATTTAAACGCTTTGCTCCCGCGCTTTTGAATGAAATCCGCACAAAGGCTAAAATTTACGGCGCTTCTGGCTTCAGCACGGTATACATTGGCGGGGGTAGCCCGAGCCTTATTCCGCCGCAGTGTGTTTCTTCCCTTTGCAGCGGGATTAGGAGCATTCACAATTCCGCTAATCACGGTTTGGCGGGTAATGCGCCGCCCATTGAGTGGACGGTGGAAATGAACCCTTGCGATGTGACGGCTGAAAAACTCAAGGCTTGGAACGAGGGCGGGGCAAACCGGCTTTCGCTTGGCATTCAGTCATGCAGCGACAAGACGCTTTCCGCTTTGGGCAGGCGGGGAAACAATGCGCAAAACATTGAAGTTCTTTCCCTAGCTTCCGCCGTCTGGAAAGGGGACATCTCCGTGGATTTGATTGCGGGACTTCCCTTTCAGAGCGCTTTATCTTTGCGCGGGGATATATCGGCAATTCTTGCCTTCAAGCCGGCTCATGTTTCCTTATATCAGCTTGCCATTGAAAAAAACACGCCTCTTTACACCCTTAATGCTAAAAATGCTATGCTGCTTCCAAGTGAAGATGAAGCTGCGGAAATATGGAATGCCGGCAAGGATATGCTCATGGGTGCTGGGTTTTCCAGATACGAAGTTTCTAACTTTGCCCTTCCGTACCATGAGTCGCGGCACAATATGGCTTACTGGCGCATAAATTCGTTTATAGGGGCAGGACCCGGCGCAAGCGGCACGCTTGTCAGCGGGAATAGGTGCATTCGCTTTGAAAATGAGAAGAATATTGAAAAGTGGCTTTTATTCTGGGAAAACAGGAGCGTTGCGGATGACTGTGCCCTAGATGAGAATGCATTGAACAATGCGCCAATGCGGATTGAAAAAATTGAGCCTAAAGACTTTGCCTTTGAAACCCTGATGATGGGAATGCGCCTTGCCGAAGGAATAAAGGAAGAAGATTTCCGCGTCCGCTTTTCCGCAGGGCTTGACGAGTGCTTTGGCGGCACAATTAAAAAATGGGAAAGAGTTGGCCGTCTTAAAGCGGAAGGCGGCTGCGTGTTTTTAACGGAGGAGGGGCTCCTCTTTCTTAATGCCTTTCTGGTTGAATGTTTTGGGGAACTTTCACAAAAAGATATTCAGGCTTTCCACTGACTGTCGAGCAGCCTCGCCCTGTTTTATTCGCTGAAAAAGGAATTGAGTTTTCCGTAAAGGCGGCTTATTTCTTCCTTAAATTCCGAAGGGAGCTCTTTTTCCGCCGTTTCTTCTATAAACGCTTCAAGACTTGCAAGAGATTCGTTTATGGCAGTGTGAATTCCTTTGCAGGCTTTAAGCCAGTATGTGCCTTCGCCGTCCGTGTAAAGCGTTATAAAGCCAAGCTGCTTTCCATTTTCTTTTGCTTGGGTAACGCGCATAATATACTGAACCGCGTCTGCAAGCTCGCCAATGTTTTCTTCTATGCGGAAATTGGCTTTTCGCGGCCAGCTTGAAGGCTGAACGGGGTCTAAGTTAAGCTCCGCCGCGGCCTTGAAAATCAGGTCGAGCTTCATCCCTTCAAACAAAATGCCTTTCCCCGCTGCAACTTTCCCGCGCAGCTTCTTTGTTCCCGCGGGGAAAAGCGAGCGCGGGTCTTCGCGTTGCCGAGCGATTTGCTCAAGCTCCTTTAGGGGAAAGATAACGGTACTCTTGCCCTTGATTTTTTCAGTACGAAAGCGATGCCCTGCAATTAAAATTGTATCGACTGCAGAATCCACGGCGGCGGGAAGGGCGGTCTTTCTTTTTCCGCCTTTTGCTTCCACCTCTTCCTGTGTTTTCAAGTCAAGCGCTAGGGCAACAGCCTTTCTTTGCGTTTTTTTTGTAAAACCTGAAAGCATAGTCTTGAGGCCCGGCCGCACTGCTTCAAGAATTTCCGTTGTTACAGGTGAAACGGTCATGGCATATATCCGCGAAGTCCGCACAATTTCACCCGCGACAATGTATTCAGGGCTTTCCCTGTAGAGACATGAGCCGGGGTGAATGTGAATGCGGTCGGCTGTAAGCGTGCGGTAAAAGCCTTTTTTGTCCCTTATGCAGACAAACTGAATCATTCCCACCGCAATGCATATAAGATATTCCCGCGCGGAGCCGCCGGAAGATATGGGAATGCCTGTTTCCGAGACAATCGACTCTATCTGCGCTTTAATGTTGGCAATTTCCGCGAGAACCCGCTCGTCAAGGAAATTGGCTTTGCAAAACCTGTCTTTCTTTTTTGCCGCCGAATAAGAACGGAAAATCTTCAGGAATGAGACAAAGTCTCCCGCAGAATCCTTAAAGGCAAGGTGTGCCCTGCGAGCGTCAATTTCCTGTCCCGCTGGAAGCAAAAAAGGGCTTTGCGCCGACATGAATGCCGACGCGGTAATGACTTCCTCAATGACGGACGGATAGCGCAGCATAGCTTCGACAATCATTCTTGAAAGACGCGGGAGAAGGGGAAAGCGGCACATCATTTCGCCGATTTGACTTAAAGAGTGGTCTTTTTCCAGCGCGCCCAATAGATTAAGCGTTTCCACCGCGCCTGCTATCCCGTCCCTTGAAGGCGGCGAAAGAAAATCAAAGCCTTCAAAATCATAGATGCCGAGCTCAGCCATTCGGAGAACAACTTCGGACAAGTCCGTGCGGTAAATCTCTTCCGTTGTGTAAAGAGGACGGCTTTCAAAGTCCTTCCTTGTGTAAAGCCTGTAGCAAACGCCCGGTCCAGTTCGTCCCGCGCGCCCTTTTCTCTGGTTGCAGGAAGCCTTTGAAACCGGTGTTTCCATAAGGCTTGAAGTGTACGTGTGCGGGTTGTAAAAGTTAAGCTTAGCCTTCCCCGAATCAATTACACATGTTACGCCGTCAATTGTGACGGAGGTTTCGGCTATATTCGTGGCGACAATCATTTTCTGCTTGCCCCGCGGAGGATTTTCAAAAATCCGCTCCTGCTCCTCCTTGCCGAGCCTTCCGTAAAGCGGAAGAACGTGAAGCTTTTTATGCCACGGCTGCATTGTCAGCTTGGCAATGCAGTTTTTAATTGCTCTCTCCCCCGGAAGGAATGCGAGAATGCCGCCGCCTTCACTTTGAAGTGCCCTTTCCGTTACCGAAACGATTTTTTCAAGAAGCGCTTCTTCTTCAAGCGTGGAATTACCGTGCATGGAATTGCCGCCCTGTAGATTATCGCGCGGGGCAATCACCGGCGGGTCATAGATTGCAGTAACCGGATAAACCGGCGTGTCAATTTTTACAACAGGGCAGTCATCAAAGTAAATGGAAAAAAGAGCCGCGTTAATTGTCGCGGAGGAGATAATTACCTTAAAGTCCTTGCGCACGGGCAAAATGCGCTTTAAGAGCCCAAGTACAAAATCGATATTGAGGCTTCTCTCGTGGGCTTCGTCCACAATTATAAGCGAATACCTGCTAAGCCAGGGGTCCAGCTTCATCTCTTGAAGGAGGATGCCGTCCGTCATGATTTTGATTAGCGTTTCAGGGGCGGTTTGATCTTCAAAGCGCATTTTATAGCCGATGAGGTTGGGCATTTCCACGCCAAGCTGCCTTGCAATAAAGCCGCTTACGGAAATAGCCGCGATTCTGCGCGGCTGCGTAACGCCTATTACGCCGTTTTTTGTGTATCCCGCTTCATGCAGAATTACGGGGAGCTGGGTTGTTTTGCCCGAACCTGTAGGGCTTTCAACAACAAGAACGCGACTTGCTTCCAGCATATCCAGAATCCGCTGTTTCTGCTTATACACTGGAAGCTCATGAGGGGCAAAGCTCTCCATCGGCAATTTGTCAACCTTGCTGTCAGCGGTTAAGGTCGATTAAGTCTGTCGCGCGAAGAATTCTCATGTTCGATTCAGTGTCTTGGACAATTATCCTGCCTTCCGAGACTGCAATGGCGGTGAAAGGCTGCACCTGAATGGCGGAAGTTGCCTGAAGATTCAAATTCCTGTCAAAGCGCCCGATGTAAAATGAGCCATTCCTTGAAATTACAGCGTAATAATCGTTGCCGGAAGCGGCGAGTACGCTTTCAGAGGCGATAGCCTGCTCGCTTTCCCTAATAACCTCAAGCGTCAGCCTGTCAATTAGCACAAGCCTTACCGCCGCGCCCTGCCCGGCAACAGCCATATACGCTTCTCCTGTATCAAGCAGCGTCCTGTTCCTGATGGAATTTAGCGCGGAAGTTCTCAATACGGAACCGCTGCCCGTATTTACAAGAAGAATTTCCGAAAGAAGGTCCTGCTGACCTGTAATACGCAGAGCTGCGGCAGGGCTTGCTTCCGCGATTGCAGCTTCCCGCCTTGCGGCAGCGCTGTCAATTTCGCTTTGTGTGTCAGAGGCAATCTGCCGGCGCGCATCAGCTGCCTGTTCCTGCCTTCTGTCTGCAAGTTCCTGCTCCCGCTCGGCTCTGGTTTCAGCTTCGGCAGCGCGCTGTTCAGCCGCCTGTTGCTGCTCGCGCAGGCTGTCAGCTTCACGCTGCCTTTCTTCTGCCGTAGCTGCGGTTTCCTGCGCCGCTCTTCTTGCCCCCCTGTCAGCGGCTTCGGCTTCAGCCGCGGCTTCTTCAGCTTCCCGCCTTGCCGCATCCGCCTCCCTTTGGGTTTCGGCGGCTTCGCGCTCTAGTCTTGCAGCTTCCGTTCGCGCCTGCGCAGCTTCTGCCCGAGCTTGTTCAGCTCTGACTTCGGCTTCATCGCCCTCGCGCTCCATAAGGTCAGCCATATCCCTGCGGATTTCCTGCGGAGAGCTTTCGTCTGCCCTTATTGACGCGATAACGTCATCTTCCACAAGCAAAGAAGTTTCAACAGTGCTAAGCGTGCCCGAAAACATTGGGTCAGAAAGGGGAATTACAATCTGCGTTTTGCCGGGCCAGTCAGTGTAGGAGAAGGCAAGCCCTGCGCTGGCAGCCGAAAGCTCATTTGTTACGATGTCCTTGTACCTTCCTTCAAAGAATGCGATATCGCCCCTGTGAATCGCGTTGTAAACCGTAATGAAAACAGCCAACGTGTTTGCGTCCCTTGCGGGGTACCCGTAAGCGGAGCTCAAATAGAAGGAAATTATCCTCCGCAGGTTGTCAATGTGGTCAACAGCCGCAGTTTCCCCAAGGATAAGAATATCAGCGTCAAAGCCATTTGTTTCGGACGGGTCTACGGCGTGTATAACGCGATAGCGCTCGTTGCCGACCCGTGCGAGCTCATCCGCCGGCAGCGGGCGAATCTCCAAGCCAAGCATCGAGCCAATCGCCTGAATCTCTTCTATTGTGTTTATTTCGTCATGCGCACCAGTGTAGTTTATAAATTCTACCCTGGTTGTATCTACGGATATTTCGCCCCGATCGACTTCAAGGGGATAAACTGAGGCAAGCATGAATGCAAAAGCTGCCACCGCAGGCAAAGATATTTTTTTCATTTTACAAGACTCCTCGCCACAAAATCTATTAAAGACCATTATAAACCTATTCAATCAATTTTTCCAGCAGTTGTGCTGCATATTTTTGCACCGCGGGACTATATTGCTCGCCCGTATACGAGAAAATAGCGGCGGCTGCTTCTCCTGGTGTTTCGCCGCAAGAGCTGCGCGCCAAAGAATAAAGCGCTTCGCAGGCTGCTAGAGCAATGTCCTCTGTTCTTTTCTGCCTCTGTAAAATAAATAATACAGCATCAAATGTTTCCTGTCCGCTTTCAGGTCCAAGAGAAGCAAGCCCGCGAAGAATGCCCGCGGCAACTGTGGGATCAGTCTCTCTTTTTGCAGCGTAAAGCAGAACCTCCCGCGCTTCTTCCGAGCCCATTTGCCCCAAAAGAGAGGCGGCAAGGCCTCGCTGGTAAGCTCCGTACTGAACGGGAGAAAAAGGGTTCCCCGTGTCGCCGTTAAGGATTTCCGCAAGGCGGCGCGAAATGTCAAGCTCGTCCCTTCCGAGATTTCCCGCTTCGATTTTCTTTTTTACTTCTTCAAAATAGTAAAAAGACACGGTTTCCGGATTCCCGTAATCGCGGGATTTGCCTGAAAAAATTCCGTAATTGTCCCGCCGGCTTTCGGAAACTCCGCTACTTTTTCTTCCAACTGAAAGCTCCGCGCGGAACGCTGAAATAATTGTATCCTGCGGGGAAGAAACCACAAACCCGCCCTCCGTGAAAACCGGATTGAGAAGCTGCTTTGAAAACTCAACCTGCCATAGGATTTCCCCGCCTTCGGAAAAAGCCGCGCACATTTCCTGTGCTAAAAGAATAATCCTTCCCGCGCTTTCATCAGGACTAAAGAACATCGATGCTCCAGAAATTCCCCCTTGCGCCCTAATTTCCGCTTGGGAAAGCGGGCTTCCATCCGTAGCGTTAAGCATAAAAAGCCTTCCATCGGTTCCCGCGTAATAGAGTGTTCCACCTTGGCAAAGCGCGGCGGCAAGCGGCGGAAAGCCTTCCTTTTCCCAGAGAATGTCAGGAGCGGAAAGATCTTCGCGGTTTCGGGCGAGGTTAAAGTCAAGCGCGGCTATTTTCCAGCTTGAGGCACTTTCAGGAACAAAAAAGGCGCAGGCGTTTCCTGCAAGGGGAACAGCGCTTTTTACGGCAAAGCCTGTTCTAACAGAAGAAAAAACCGTTCCCCACGGGGAAACAGGCGTAACTTCGCCGTCCGAGTGAATAACAAGCGCGTTCCCGCGCCCGTCTTCGCTTATCATCACGGCATCGAGCCCGTTGATTTTGCTTCTCCACTTCTGTGTGCCGTTAGCCGCAAGGCAGATTATTTCATCTTCATAGAGAATAAAAAGCCTTCCGTCCCTTCCCTCATACGGGTCTAGAGCAGGAAGAGAGCCCCTTTTGCCGCTGTAAGTCCAGAGGTCAACGCCGTTGGAGCTGAACGCGGACATTTCGCCGTTTCTGCCAAACACGCAGACAAGACCGTTCCTTGAAACTGTTAAGCGGGCGGCAGGCCTGTTTTTTAGAGGCTTTCTCCATAGAAAGCGCCCCGTTTCGTCAAGGCAGGTAATGGATCTGTCAACTGAAAGCACAAAAACCCTGTCGCGGAAAACAGCGGGAGCGGCTGCGGCATCCCCTCCAAGCGCCCTTTCCCACGCGGGCTCAATGTACCTCACTTGGGGCGCATCTGCGAATGCGGCAAGCGCGAAAGAAAAAAAACACGGCGCCAACAAAACGCGCAAGCCTTTTTTCATGTCGTCGCGCCCCATTCGCTGCTCCTAGAAAAAAAGCCTAAAACTTCCATGTGAGGCGTTTGCGGATAAAAATCGCAGAGAAAGAGGCGGTTCAAAACCCAGCCATGCGAAACAAGAAGGGCAGCATCCCGCGCAAATGTCGGCGCGTTGCATGAAAGATAGGCGAAGCGAGCGATTTTTGCGGCAAAAAGCCATTGCATTGCCTTTTTGCCTATTCCGCTTCTAGGCGGGTCAATGACAGCCGCATCAAATTCCCTTTGGGCTTCTTCGGTTTTAACCCACTCGCTGTCCCTCTGCATAAAAATGCGCGCTTTTGCCTTTTCCGCGGCGGTGTTATTGAGGTTTGCCCTTGCTGCCGCGGCCGATGCCGCGTTTTCTTCTACAAGGAAAAGCTCATCAAAAAAGTCTAAAGCAAGGAGGGAAAACACCCCGCAGCCTGCGTAAAAATCAAGAAAAGCTGCTGGCCTTTGCGCCAGAGGCTTTTCCGCAAGGCAGGCAAACACTGCGTTTGCTGTTTTTTCAAAAGCTGGAATGTTTGACTGAAAGAAGGAGCGAATGTCAAACTCGATTTTTTTTCCGCAAAAATCAAGGAAAAACATATTGCCGCCCTTGCCCTCCGCGAGGGTTTTACCGCTGAAAGAAAAAACGTTAAATCTTTCATTCGGGGCTTCCCGCGCAAGGCTTTCAAGCCTGCCTTCCGCAAGAAGCGCCCTTACCGCAGGGACGGCGACAGGGCAGTCGCGCACGGGAACAACCTTTCCCGATGCTTTTGCGCAAAAGCCTGCGCTTCCGTTTTTCGCCTTGTGAAACTGAAAGCGCGAGCGGTACTCAAAGGGCTTTGAGCCTATTTCTTCTATTTCGCCGCTGTATCCGCAGCGGAATTTCGCAAGCAAGTCCTGCAATATTCCTTTTTTTAGCTCGCGCTGCGCCTCATGCGTTGCAATCATCATCGCGCAGCCTCCGCAGTCGTGGGCGGCGGGGCAGGCGGGAACCGTCCTGCAAGGGGAGGGCTCAAGAATGGCGGCAGCTTCCGCTTCGTCATAGTCCTTTCGCCGCGCCGTGATTTTAATTTCGGCCGTTTCCCCAGGAAGAACGCCCGACACGAAAACAGCCTTCCCGCCGACGCGGGCAATGCACCTTCC
>CAZDXD010000034.1:0-11576 GCA_964509415.1 uncultured Treponemataceae bacterium | reverse complement strand
CCTTCCAGATTCCATGCCTAAAGTGGTTTAAGGAGCAGGGCTGGGAAACCCACGTTGCAGCCCTTCCTGAAGAAGGGATAGGACAGCTTCCCTACTGCGACGAGTTCCACAGCATCCCCTTTACGAGAAGCCCGCTTACCGCGAGCAATGTTAGGGCATACAAGGAGCTAAAAAGCCTGATTGACCAATCTTCCTTTGACATAATCCACTGCCACACGCCCGCAGGCGCAGCACTTACTCGGCTTGCGGCACGGAGTGCAAGAAAAGAGGGAAAGAGCGCTGTCCTCTACACGGCGCATGGCTTTCACTTTTATAAGGGGGCGCCGCTCGCCAACTGGCTTTTGTATTATCCTGTAGAAAAGCTGCTTTCGCGCTGGACGGACGCGCTCATAACCATCAATAAGGAAGACTTTGCGCGCGCCCAAAAGAGAATGCACAGCAAGGCGACCTACTACATACCAGGCATTGGCGTTGACCTGCAAGGAATAGACAGCGTAAGTGTAGACCGTGCCGCCAAAAGAGCCGAGCTAGGCTTGCCGCGGGACGCGAAGCTCCTTCTTTCTGTGGGGGAGATGAACAAAAACAAGAACCACGAGGTTGTGCTGCGCGCGCTTTCTAAAATGGATTGTTCCAATGTAGCCTACGCCATTTGCGGGCGGGGTCCGCTTGAAGGCTACCTAAGGGGCTTAGCCGAAAGCTTGGGGCTAAAGGACAAAATTTTCTTTTTAGGCTTTAGGGAGGACGTAATCGAAATATGCAAGGCGGCGGATGTGTTTGTTCATCCAAGCATTAGGGAGGGGCTAGGCATTGCCCCGCTTGAGGCTATGGCCTGCGGACTGCCGCTAATTGCCTCGTATGTAGGCGGCATAAGGGACTACGCGCAAGACGGCGTTACGGGCTGTTGCGTTAGCGACCCGCGCAGTGAGAATGAAATGCGCGCGGCAATCACGCGCCTCTTGCAAGATGCGGCCTTTGCCAAGATGAGCGCAGAGCGCAACAGGCAGGCGGTTAAAGCCTTTAGCCTGGAAAAGAGTATGCAGGCGATGGCTAAAATATACAAGGAACTGATGCAATCATGACCATAACGCTAATAGGCAGGTCGGGGTTTGTAGGAATGCGGCTTGTAGAAAGGCTTATCGCTCAAGGCTGCACAGTGCGCATTGCCGACAAGCGCGATTCAGAACTCTGTTTGTGTAGCAAACAGCGCGACTAGTGCAGGCGATAGACTTCTTGCTTTTGCCCCAGTATCTAAGCTCTGAGTTACCCCTTGACATCCCCACCCGCAAGCAGTTAAATAGACGGCGAGGCTATCCCAACCAATGAAAAAAAATGCTGTTTGCCGCTACCGTTACTGGACACATAAATGCCTTCCATATTTCATATCTAAAGTGGTTTAAGGAGCAGTGCTGGGAAACCTATTTTGCGTCTTTCCCTGAAGAGGGGATAGGCCAAATCCCTTACTGCGATGTGTTTCATAAAATCCCTTTTACGCGTAACCCGTTTGCTGCAAGCAATGTCAGGTCATACAGGCTGATAAAAAAGCTAATTGAGACAACGGACTTTGACATAATTCACTGCCACACGCCCGTAACCGTAAGCGGCGCGCTAACCCGACTTACGGCCCGAAGCGCAAGAATGTGCAAAACGCAACAAGCAGGTGGTGCAAGCCTTTAGCCTGGAGAAGAGCATAGATGCGATGTCGGGGGTGTATAAAAGCGAGAGCGGAGAGCTAAGACGCATGGTGCGGAACGAATATAAATAAAAACTGATGACAGAGGCTATTATAGAATGAAAAGTTATCCGCTGGTTTCAATCGTTATCCCGGTGTATAATGGCAGCAATTTTCTAAGGGAAGCGATAGATAGCGCATTGTCTCAAACATACGAGAATAAAGAAATCATTGTGGTCAATGATGGCTCTGACGATGGCGGCGCTACGGAGGCTATAGCGCTTGGCTACGGGAATTGCGTCAGGTACTTCAGGAAGGACAACGGGGGCGTGTCGACCGCGCTCAATTTTGGGATAAATCATATGCGCGGGGAGTATTTTTCATGGCTTTCGCACGATGACAAGTATGCCCCCGAAAAAATCCAGAGGGAGGTTGATCTTTTGGAAAATTGCGGAAGCGAAAGAGTTCTTGCTTGTTGCGCGAGCCAATTAATAGACAAGGACTCGCGCCCCCTGAAGCACAGGCGCTTTCATGCAAGCTTGGACGAGGGACGCGTCAACACGTGGAAAGAGGCCCTAAAACGCATGCTTGTCGGCAGCGAGTACAACGGCTGCGCCTTTCTTATTCCAAAGGCCGCATTCGACTCTCTCGGCGGGTTTGACGAGGACTTAAGGTTTATCCAGGATTCGCTGATGTGGATGAAGCTTTTCCTGAAAGGGCAATATGGAATTGCCTATTCGCCCTATACAGGCGTCATGTCGCGCGTCCATAACGCCCAGCTTACACAAAGGGGGCAGGAACTCTTCCATCACGAGGCAAACCGCATGAGTGCTTTCGTGATTCCCGATCTTTTGGCGGCAAGCAGCGCTCAAGAAAACTTTCTCTACTGGTACGCGATTAGGAACGCGAAATACGGCAACAGGGAAGTGGCACGGAAATGCGCGGCAGCTGCCAAGGAGACCGCGCTGTTCTCCCCCGGCCAAATGCTGCGCGTGCTTGCGGCATCCGCTTACGGTCGGGTAAGACCGCTTCTGCGAATGGCTTACCACAGGTTGTTCAACAACATAAGGACTACAAGATAGGAGGGTAGGCATGACTGCCTATTGTATGCTGATGTTTTTGCCGATGCTGGTCGCTTTGCCCAGCGCGCTTATGGGCAAGCCCGCTGGCAAGACGCTCTTGTGTGCGTTCTTTGTTATGATGCTTGCCTTGCTTTGCCTGCGCAGCCCCGACTTGGGCCGTGACTTGCCAAATTACAAGTATCATTATGACAGCATAGCCGCCACGCCTTGGCGCAACCTGAGTCCGTCTGTATTCGGCATGGAGTGGGGGTATGTCCTCTTAAATAAGCTGGCATCTAGCATATGGGACAACTTTAGCTTCTTTCTTGCCATTGTCGCGCTTTTGGAGGTGCTCCCCATCGCTTTCCTGTACAAGAAAGAATCTGAATTACCGCTATTGACGATACTTTTGTACGTCAACATGTCAACGTTCTCTCTGATGTTTAGCGGTCTGAGGCAGTCTATCGCAATCGCCCTTGGTGTCATCGCCTTTTACTACACGAAGCGCAAGCAGCCCATCAGGTTTATTGTCTCGGTCATGCTAATATCCTACCTATTTCATATTTCCGCGTTTGTATTAATCTTCATGTATCCCGCCTACCATATCCGCATTTCCAAAAGGCTTCTTCCTGTAATACTGATGGTCTTTTTCGCCGTGCTCGTTTCCGCGACAAGGCTGTTTTCTTATGTCCTGTTAGCTCTTACCACAAAATACCAGGTGGCCTATAGCCAAACCACGGAAACTGGGGCCTATACCTTTATAGTCTTGCTTTTGATGTTTACGGTGTTCGCGTTTGTCTTTGAGCCAAAGGGACGGTACGGTCCAATGGCTTCGGGCCTTCGCAACTTTTTGCTCATCTGCCTGTTCATCCAGGCGTTTGCCCCAATCCACAATATTGCAATGCGCTTTGCCTATTATTACCTGATATTCCTGCCGCTGCTGATACCGTTTGTTGTCACAAGCGGAAACAGGAAATACAGGCCCATTTTAAGAATGGCCTACGTGATAATGGCGATATTTTTCCTTGTCTATTTCTTTATAAGCCTGCGGTACAGAACCGAGGGGTTATTGGATATCTACCCGTATGAATCGCTTATACGGCTATAAGGGGCAAGCCTCGCATGGAGCAAGCGCAAGCTAAGATGGCACAGACATTTGACGGCACCGTTCTTCTTGTAACTGGCGGCACGGGCTCTTTCGGCCACGCCGTTCTGGACAGGTTTCTCGGCACAGAGGTGCGCGAAATCCGCATATTCTCGCGCGACGAGAAAAAGCAGGACGACATGCGCACCGAGTACGGCAACAATCCTAAGATAAAGTTCTACATAGGCGACGTGCGCGACATAAGCAGCGTCAAAAACGCCATGCACGGGGTTGACTTTATCTTTCATGCGGCGGCCCTAAAGCAAGTACCCTCCTGCGAATTCTTCCCGCTTGAAGCAGTGAAGACAAACATAATTGGCACGGACAACGTGCTCGCCGCCGCGATAGAATACGGCGTCAAAAGGGTAATTTGCCTCTCGACAGACAAGGCGGCATACCCCATCAACGCCATGGGAACATCAAAAGCGATGATGGAAAAGGTTGTTATAGCAAAGTCCCGCACCGTTGACCCCGCAAGGACCGCAATATGCTGCACGCGCTACGGCAATGTCATGGCCTCGCGCGGCTCCGTCATTCCCCGCTTTGTGGAGCAGATAAAGGCGGGAAAGCCCCTGACCATAACGGAGCCCGCCATGACGCGCTTTATCATGAGCCTAGAGGAAGCCGTTGAGCTTGTCTTGTTCGCCTTCGTGCATGCCGAAAACGGCGACATTATGGTGCAGAAAGCGCCCGCCTGCACTATAGCCACGCTTGCCGAAGCTGTAAAAGAAATATTCAACCCCCAAGCTGAAACCAAAATTATAGGAATACGGCACGGGGAGAAAATGTACGAGACGCTGCTTACAAAAGAGGAATGCGCCCGCGCGGAAGACTTAGACAGCTTTTTCCGCGTCCCCTGCGACAAGCGCGATTTGAATTATGAAAAATATTTCGAAGTCGGTCAGCATGGAGTCACCGACATAGAGGAATTCAATTCTATGAACACCGAAATTCTAGACGTGGAAGCGGTAAAGAAAAAGCTCCTTTCTCTTAAATACATACAGGAAGAGCTTGCTGCGTGGAACGGGCAAAAAAGATGAAAATTTTAGTAACCGGAGCAAAAGGCTTCATCGGCAAAAATCTTGTAGAAGAGCTAAAAAGAGGTGGGCATGAGATTCTCGCCTACGATGTAGACAGCAGCCCGGAGGATTTGGGTGAATACGCGCGCTGTTGCGGCTTTGTCTTTCACCTTGCCGGGGTAAACAGGACGGAAAATCCCGATGACTTCATAAAAGGCAATTTAGGTCTCACATCCCAGCTGCTTGAAAGCCTAAAAATGCACGGCAACAAGGCGCCCGTGATGCTGGCATCTTCAACACAGGCCGCCCTTGATAACCCGTATGGCAAAAGCAAAAAGGCAGGGGAGGAGCTCGTCTTCCGCTACGGCAGGGAAAGCGGTGTCGCCGTGTACGTCTACCGCTTTCCTAACGTGTTCGGCAAGTGGTGCCGCCCAAACTACAACAGCGCCGTTGCCACCTTCTGCCACAACATAGCGCGCGGGCTACCCATACAGGTGAACGAGGCGAACCCGACGCTCTCGCTCGTTTACATAGACGATCTTGTAAAGGAGCTGGCAAACGCGCTAAACGGGAAGCCTAACAGGGAGGGCGAGTATTGCGCCGTGAGGGAGCAGTACAAAGTCAATCTGCTTGACATAGTAAATATGCTCTACTCGTTCAAGGAGAGCAGAGAAAACCTATATATCCCCGACATGGGCGATGAGTTTGCAAAAAAGCTCTACGCGACATATCTTTCTTATTTGCCCGAAGACAGCTTTAGCCACCCGCTTGCCATGCGGGAAGATGAGAGAGGCAGCTTTACGGAATTGTTGAAAACCCCCGAAAGAGGGCAGGTCTCCATCAATATAACAAAGCCTGGCATAGCAAAAGGCAACCACTGGCACAACACCAAGAACGAAAAATTCATAGTGGCAAGCGGCCAGGCGAGAATATCATTCAGAAAGATAGGGACAGAAGAAGTTATAACCTATGATGTAAGCGGCGAGAAAATCGAGGCGGTGGACATTCCTCCCGGCTATACGCACAGCATAACCAACACAGGGGAAACTGACCTTGTGACGGTGATGTGGGCAAGCGAGCCGTTTGATCCGGACAACCCGGACACATACAGCGAGGAGGTGTAGCCGCATGGGCGAAACGAAAAAGCTTAAGCTCATGACAATACTCGGCACAAGGCCAGAGATAATCCGCCTTTCAGAAGTAATCAAGAAGTGCGACAAGTACTTTGACCACGTGCTTGTGCACACGGGGCAAAACTGGGACTACTCGCTTAACCAGATATTCTTTGAGGACCTAAACTTGCGCGCGCCCGACCGCTATCTTGCCGTCGCAGGGCAAACCCTCGGCGAGACAATGGGCAACGTAATAGCAAAATCCTACGAGGCAATGTCGGAATGCCGCCCAGACGCCCTCCTTGTGCTTGGAGACACGAACTCTTGCCTTTCCGCCATTTCGGCAAAGCGGCTAAAAATACCCGTATTCCACATGGAGGCGGGCAACCGCTGCTTTGACGAGAACCTGCCCGAAGAAATAAACAGAAGAATAGTAGACCACACAAGCGACGTAAATCTCTGCTACACGGAGCACGCGCGCCGCTACCTCTACGCCGAGGGAATAAGAAAAGAATACACTTTTGTTGTGGGCTCGCCTATGCCTGAGGTGCTCGCGGCAAACGCGGAAAAGATAAGCAAAAGCCGCGCGCTAGAAGAGCTAGGGCTTGAGCCAAAAAAGTACATTCTGCTTTCGGCGCACAGGGAAGAGAACATAGACATAGAAAAAAACTTTTTCTCGCTCATGAACGCGGTAAACGCGATGGCGCAAGAATACGACATGCCGGTAATATACAGCACGCACCCGCGCAGCAAAAAATTTATAGAGCAGAGAAACTTTAAGTTCCATAAAAACGTGCGTAGCTTGGAGCCCTTCGCCTTCTCTGACTACAACCGCCTGCAGAATAGCGCCTATTGTGTGGTCTCCGACAGCGGCACGTTGCCGGAAGAGTCCTCCTACTTCCGCAGCTTCCCTGCCGTCTGCATAAGAACCAGCACCGAGCGCCCGGAGGCTCTAGACAAGGGCAACTTTGTCATCGGGGGGATAGACGAAAAAAGCCTCTTGCAGGCTGTAGACACGGCGGTACAGATGCAGGAAAACTGCGATTTAGGAACAAAAGTGAGCGACTACGCGGACGGCAATGTCTCTACCAAAGTCGTGAAGATTATCCAAAGTTACGCGGGCATTGTTGACAGGATGATTTGGAGAAAACAATGAAAGCCCTCTGGCTGTGCAACATAATCTTGCCTGAAGTCATGGAGAGCCTCGGAAAAAAGCCAACCCCTACAGGCGGCTGGCTTACAGGGATGCTTGAGGGAATGATGAATTACGAAAAGGATGTGAGCGTTGACCTCTGCATGCCTTGCAGCTGGACTGACAGTGTCATCTCTTCAAAAACCGAAAGGGGCGGCTATTACCTTTTCCCGTGCAAGAGGAGGGACATATACAATTTTAACATAAAAACGGAAGGGCTCTTCGAGCAAATCCTTTTGCAAAGCCAGCCAGACATTGTCCACATATGGGGCACGGAATTTCCCTACGCGCTGTCGATGGTCAATGCTTGCGAGAAGCTGGGCCTTCTTGGCCGCGCCGTCATCAACGTGCAGGGGCTGGTTTCAATTTACGCTCTGCATTATTGCGCCTCCATTCCTTGGCGCGTCGCGCATGATTTCTTTACGCCCCGCCACTTGATTTTTCGCGACTGGATAGCGCGGCAAAAAGGGGCGTTTGAAAGGCGCGGTAAATATGAAATAGAAGCTTTATGTAAGGTTAAACATGTCATTGGGCGTACAGATTGGGATAGGGCTTGCATAACACAGATAAATCCCAAGATAAATTATCATTCTTGCAACGAAATATTACGAAGGAGTTTCTATAAGCATGCGTGGGATTTTGAAAAATGTGAAAGATATTCGATTTTTGTTAGTCAAGGCTCCTATCCGATAAAAGGGCTGCACTTTGTCCTTAAAGCGATGCCGCTGATTCTTAGGCAGTATCCCTCCGCGCGCCTGTATGTCGCCGGGCCGGATGTAACCTGCAGCTCAGGGTCCATCAAGGAGAGGCTAAAGCTTACCGCGTACGGCAAGTACATTAAAAAGCTGATAAAGAGGCACGGGCTTGAGGGCCATGTCTCATTTTGCGGCCAGCTGGACGAGGAGCAAATGCGCGAAAGATACTTAAACTCGCATGTGTTCATTTCCGTTTCAAGCATAGAAAACTCATCCAATTCGATATGCGAGGCCATGCTGCTTGGAATGCCGGTTGTCTCTTCTGACGTTGGCGGTGTTAAGAATTTGCTTGAACATAATAAAGAAGGTTTTATATACCAACATGATGCTCCATATATGTTAGCATTCTATGTATCGAAAATTTTTGGGTCTAGCAATATTGCAGTAAAAATCGGGCATAACGCAAAATTAAAAGCCAATACAACACATAACTGTGAAGTTAATGTAAAAACTACTATCGAGATATATCGAAATATTAGTGATATCAAGGAGAGAAGGGTATGAAAGTTGCATTTATATCCAACTATTTGAATCATCATCAGATACCATTCTGTAAAGCTATGACAAATATTATAGGAGATGATTTCTGCTTTATATCAACAATGCCTATGGAACAGGAACGTAGAGCACTCGGATGGGGATTTACTGAAACTTATACATTTGAACTGCAGGCATATCGTACAGATGCAGCTCAACGGAAGGCTAATGACATTGCTAGTAGTTATGATGTAATAATAATTGGTTCTGCCTCCGATAGTTTCATTGTAGATCGCCTGAAAAACGGAAAACTAACATTAAAATATGCGGAGCGCTTTTATAAAAACGGCCTAACTTATAAAAATTATTTACGTGCACGTATCGGAAGCTGGCTGCATCACGGCAGGTTTCAAAAATACCCCATATATATGCTATGTGCGAGCGCCTATACTCCTTATGACTGTTTGCGTTTTGGCAACTATAAAAACCGCTTATACAAATGGGGTTATTTTCCAGAAGCTCGAAAGTATTGCGACATTAAAGCTTTAATTAATACCAAAGAGGATATGTCATTACTTTGGGTAGGGCGGATGATCGATTGGAAGCACCCTGAAATTGCAGTAGAAATTGCCAGAAGATTAAAAGCTGATGGTTATGCATTTACTCTTAACATGATAGGTACAGGGACATTAGAAAATGAAATAAAAAAACTCATAGAATCATATGGACTGCAAAAGTTCGTGCATATGCTTGGCCCGATGTCTCCTGATTCCGTTCGATCATATATGGAACAATCTGAAATTTTTCTTTTTACCTCAGATTTTAACGAAGGATGGGGGGGGGTGTTGAATGAAGCAATGAACAGCGGATGCGCCGTAATCGCCAGCCATGCAATTGGAGCAGCACCATATCTGATACAACATGGACAAAATGGAATTATATATCCTAATGGTAATCTCGAAGAATTGTATAATGCAGTATGTAAAATGCTAAACAATAATAAACTCAGAAAATTATTCGGAGAAAATGCATACTTTGTTATAAATAATATTTGGAATGCGAATATTGCCGCGATTCGTTTGATAGAATTATCAAATGAATTACTTGAAACTGGAAAAAGTACATTGTTTGATTCGGGTCCATGCAGCATTGCAGACGTGCTAACCAATGATTGGTTTAATCAATGATGCAGAAAAGTCTTTTGTATTCAGTCCAACTTTTTTGTTCGCAGTCCCATGTGAGAATGAGGTAAGATGTTAAAACTAATAACCTTATATTATAAAAACTACAATTATGGCGGAATGCTTCAGGCTTTTGCGCTTGTGAAGTTTCTGCTGATAAATCGCTTGGATGCGCTTCAACTTTCCTATATTCAATACAGCGGCCGTCCAAAGCTTAGCATTTTCAAGAGACTTTCAGCCCCGCACTTGCTGCGCAGAATCGTGGCGAGGCTTCTGGCACAGCTCATCACAAGCCATCTGGATTGCAGGAGACGCGCCTTCGATAAGTTTGCAGATGCCGTCCCGCACAGCGATAAGATCTTGTGTGCGAACAACATACATCAATCTGTCGAAGCCGGAGACATTTTTATAGCCGGCAGCGACCAGATTTGGAATCCGAATTGGACCGAGGACGCTTATTTTCTTGATTTTGTTCCAGAGCGCAACGGCAAGATCGCGTACGCGGCAAGCATTGGGGTGAACGAAGCGCCGCGGGATTTTCTTGAGCATGTCGCGCCTATGCTCCGGCGCTTTGATTTTATCTCTGTACGCGAGGCATCCGCTAAGGAGATACTTCAGCCATACTTGGAGCAGGAGATAAAAGTCGTGCTCGACCCGACGCTGCTTTTGTCCCGCGCGGATTGGGACGAAATCGCGATCCCCCCCTCTGTTAATGAGCCTTATATCTTTGTCTACCTGTTGGGGGAAAAGCGCGCGCACCGTACGATTATCAAAAAATTCGCGCGAATGCTTGGGCTGAAAATCGTATTCCTGCCGCACATTCTTTTTCGTTTTAATCTGAGCGACTGCTTCTTCGCGGATTACAACCTCTACGACGTTGGCCCCGCTGAGTTCTTGGGGCTTATCAAAAACGCGGAGATGGTCGTGACGGATTCGTTCCACGGCTGCGTATTTTCGATTATTTACGGCAAAAAATTCTGGGCGCTGAAGAAGCATAAAGACAGCGATCAGCGGAACATGGACTCGCGTCTTTACACGCTATTCGATTCGCTTGGACTGCGCGATAGGCTCATTGTTGACGAGAAAGTCGGCTACAGCGCGGATTTTCTCCATCGCGATATAGATTACAGCGCAGTAGAAGAGAAACTCAACACCCTGCGCAAAGACTCGTCTGATTTTTTGCTGAACGCGATAGAAAGCGTGCGCGGCAGAATGGCAAAGGACAATGCTAGCGTCGCCGATTAGCCGCTATCGCGCGCTTCCTGCTTCGCTCAAGGCCTCCTTGCGCTTAGGCTTGAGGCTCTGGCAATAGCACTTGACCGAGACTTCGGCTATGGCGCACAGGCGGCTGACGCGCCTTTTCTTGCCCTCGCCCCTTGAGGCGGCTATCGCTTGGAATCTTTTTTTTTACTCGCTTCCTCGCCAATCGCAATTCTTTCTCCACAAAAACGGCGATTTTTGTTGCGCAAAAACAACGATTTTTGCAACAGTCATACGTTCATATGTGTGCCTGTCATACGTACGTATGCATGCCGGTAGTGTCAATAATCTTTCGCAAATTTTTTTGCAAGCCTCATTAGAACAAAAACCTTAGCCCTTATTGCGTCTCCTCCAAGTCCAGATTTAGGCGCTCCATGTGCGCTTGAAGCTTGCCCGCCTGACGGCGGCTTCTCCACTGCTCAATGCGCTCATACGCCTTCTTGTCCAGAAAGGCGTTCAATGTTTCCTCAACGCTCTCGCGCACGAGGTCTTTCAATTCCCTCTTGATAGCCTCTTCATTTACCTGTACGATGTTCTCAGACACGGTGTGTTTCCTCCTATTAGATTTATTTCCATTTCTATTCTAACAGAGGCTGCACTGCCGTGTCTTTTTTCGTACACTCAAATTTGCGAAAGATATTTTACGTTATCGTCATCGAAGGCAAAAAGAAGTTTTTGAATGATGCAGGCAAAGCCGAGATGGAAG
>CAZDXD010000033.1:0-11619 GCA_964509415.1 uncultured Treponemataceae bacterium | reverse complement strand
TATTTACATTTTATCAGCACACTGCTGACGTTTTATAAGCAAGAATCATTCTCTTGTTTGTGCGTATATGCCTCCAGCGCTCAGCCGGAAAATTATAATAGGCAAGCGTTTCCTCTATGCCGCGCTCCACTGTCTTTGCCACTCCCGTGTCTTTTTTTGTACACTCGAATTTGTGAAAGATATTTTACGTTATCTCTTGAGCTTTTCAGGGAGAGTCTTTTTTACAGCTTCGATTCTCTTTACAAAAAAGTCTAAGTTGGAGCCAATAAAAATTACCGTATAGGCTGCCACAGCTAGCCCCATCACAGCATAAAAAGAAACAAGAAACCTAACGCCAAGAACAGCGGCCGCCCATTTTCCCATTGCGGTAAACGGAAACGCCGCAAGGCACAAAACAAGGATTATTCCGCCTGCAATCCATTTTCTAAGCGAAACTCGACCCGGCACAGGCATTTGCGGGTAGGCAAGCCCCGCTTTTGCAATCTGCCTCAACGCGGCTTCTACAATTGGATCGCGTACAGGATTGCGCGCAGCGGCTTTAGGCTCATCTCCCTGCCCTGCATTTCTTTCCGCTTGCCGTCCTTCAAGTTCACGCGGCTGCGTCCTGTGCGGCGTGTTTTCGTCCATTTCGTGCTGCAAGAGCTTTTCGGCAATGCTCATGCTTCTTACTGCTGTTCTGCATTTTGCGCAGAACAAAAGATGAAGCGAAACCCTGAAAGGGATAATTTCGTTTTTATCCAGCGCGAGGAATTTTTCAAAATATTTTTTGCATTTTGGATTTTCTGTCTCCTGCATTAAAAAACCTCCTCTAACTCTAAGCAATTTCGTCCAGATGGCGGCGCAGTATCTTTTTCGCCCTGAAAATGTGGGAGCGCACCGTGTTAAGCGGAATGCCCGCTGTTTCTGCAATTTCTGCATACGACATGTCGTAGAAAAAGAAAAAGTCAATGCACGCGCGATAAGGGTCGGGCAGGTTGCTTACGGCTTCTCTGATTGCGGCGATTGTAGCTTTTTTTACAGCCGCGTCTTCGGGCGTTTCCGCGGCCACTTCCGCGCTTCCAAGAATACGGGCATTCCTTCCGCTTGTCCCCGGTTCATTTTCAAAATCTTCCGCGAGAGAGACGTATGTTTTCCGCCTCTTGATCGAGTTGATGGCAGTGTTGTACGCGATTTTTGTAATCCAAGTTGAAAAGCGCGATTTCCCGCGGAATTGATTGAGCGAAAGATAGATTTTTACAAGGACTTCCTGAAGAAAATCTTCCGCATCATCGATATCCTTAAAGAAGCTCATGCCGAGCGAAAGAATCCTTGCGCGGTATTTTTCTGCCAAGTCCGCGAACGCGCGGGTGTCTCCTTCGAGGATTTTTTTGCATAATCTTTCGTCTTCTTTCGCTGCTGCAACTTGGCTGTCATTTAAGAGCTGTATCATTCTCTGTCGGGCTTAGCCTTGAGCGGGCGCAGAGAAACCCTATGCCTGCCGCAAGCGGAATAAGCCCGCCTAAAAGCGCGTAGCTTATTCCCTGCACAAGAGCAAAAAGAATGGTAAGCGCCGTGCCTATTCCAGTTAAAATCGCGCCTGCAAGAAGGCAAAAGGCTTTAAGCGAAAAGTTTGGCCGCTCGTATATTCCCGCTTCAATTTGCCTTATAATTTGGCGGTGACGCCACAAAAGGTAAAAAAAGATTACTGTTGCGCCCATCACTATCCCCACTATGGGGATAACCGCGATTACAATCTGTGCCGCGGGCGTTACGGCTTGCTGAACATTATTCATGCGCGCTCCTTTTTACTCAAAAAAGATAAATTCCTCAAAGTAAATTTCATCAGGCTTGCCTAAGACCAGAAGATTGTTAAGGCGTGCCAGAAGCTTTTCTTTAATTTCTGATTCTGGCGTGCTTTGAAGTTCAGAAAGCGTGTAAAGTGAAAAAAACGCTCTCACCGTGTCGCGGATTTCGGGCAGCTTTCTTATAAGCTCTTCCTGAAACTGCCCATCGGACAAGGAATATGGAATCGAAGTTTTTACGATAAGCAACGCGCTTGTTTCGCTTCCGGTTTCAGGCGCGAGTACTATACGGGTGCGCCCGACCTCCAGAAAACCGCGATCTTCCCCTGTTTGCGTGCCCGCCCCGGCAGCAGAAGCAGTCTCTCCCCGCGAAGAGGCGCGGTTTGTTACTCGCGCGTATATTGTGCCTGCGAAAATTGCAAGCACAAGGGCCGCCGCAATGCTCAAAAGCACAAGAACAGGCTTTTCAATTTTTCTTTCAAGGTTTTTCATTTTTTCTCTCTGATTGCATAAATATACTCCGCGCGGCTTTTTCTGTATATAAGACAACACATAAAAAGCGGATATGCCGTTGCCTGTTGACGCGGGGAAAAAAAACTGTACGATATTCGGCATGGCGAAAGTTACGGGAATTGTCGATTATCACGCGGGGAATATCAAAAGCGTTGAAAGAGCCTGCCGCGCTGTCGGCGCGGAGTATGTTATTAGCGATAACCCGCGCGACCTGCAAAACGCCGCGAGGCTTATTGTCCCCGGCGTAGGAGAGGCGGCTTACGCTATGCGAGAGCTTAAAAAAACAGGATTTGACAGCTTTATTAAAGACGCGGCTGCGGCAGGCGTTCCGCTTCTTGGAATATGCCTTGGCGCCCAAGTGTTTTTTGACTTTTCTGAAGAAGGCGAGGTTCCCTGCCTCGGCATTATTCCGGGCGCAATACGCCTTTTTTCTAATAAACTCAAAGAGCAGGGCTTGAAAATCCCGCACATGGGCTGGAACAGCATATCGATTGCAAGCGGCAACCCGCTTTTTGCAGGAATCGAAAACGGCACGGACTTTTACTTTGTGCATTCGTACTATATTTCTGCGGAAAACCCTGCCGATGTTACAGCTTGGTGCGATTACGGCGGCGTGTTCGCGGCGGCGGCGGGAAGAAATTCTGTGCAGGCGCTCCAGTTTCACCCCGAAAAGTCAGGAGCACCGGGCCTTAAAATTCTTGCAAACTTTACAGGCGTTGCCTTGCAGGAAGCGGAGATGAGCAATGCTTAAAAAGAGAATTATAATCTGCCTTGACGTAAAAGACGGAAGGACAACAAAAGGCGTTAAGTTTCTTGACAACGTTGATGTCGGCGACCCTGTAGAAATGGCAGAAGAGTATTACAGGCAGGGTGTTGATGAGCTTGTCTTTTACGACATTATGGCATCGGCGCGCGGGCACGGACCAATCCTCGACTTGATTTCAAGGACAGCGGAGAAAGTCTTTATTCCCTTTTGCGTTGGCGGCGGCATTGGCACTCTTGAAGATATCCGCGCGATAATCGGCGCGGGGGCAGAGAAAGTCAGCCTTAATTCTCAGGCGGTTAAAAACCCCGCTCTTATTTCGCAGGGTGCTGAAGTTTTCGGCAGGCAGTGCATTGTGCTTGGGATGGATGCCGCAAAGGATTTATCCGCGCCATCGGGCTACAGGGTTTATATTAACGGCGGAAGGGTAAAAACCGATTTGGATGCGCTGGAATGGGCTCGTCAGGCTGTGGCGCTAGGCGCGGGCGAAATTGTGCTCAATTCCATTGACAGCGACGGCACAAAAAGCGGCTATGAGATTCCGCTTACAAAGCTGATTGCAGAAAATGTCGGCGTGCCTATAGTGGCATCTGGCGGCGGCGGAACGCCTGCGCACATGGCAGAAGTCTTGACAGAAGGAAAAGCGGATGCAGCGCTTATAGCGTCAATGGTGCATTCAGGGGAATACACCGTAGGCAGCATTAAAAAAGAACTTATAGCCGTAGGCATTCCAATGCGCATGACGGCACAGTCTTGAGATAACCCTGCGCGTTTAATTTCCCGCTCCTTTTTGCCGATGCTCTAGAAAAGGCTTTATTCCGGGCATCAGCCGGGCAGGGAGGAACAATGAATAAACAGCGTACAGGCGGGCAAGCGAAATGCATGCTTTTTGCGGCAATACTCGCGGTGGGAATGTTGCTGTCTTGCGCGTCAACGGGAAGTAGACTCGACAACATGACGCTCGTTGAGCTCATTGCAGCCGGAGAAATCGATGAGCTTAAGCGCCGCCTTTTGAACGGGGATTCAATAAATCAGGTAAATGATGAAGGGCAGACCATGCTCCACATCGCGGCACTGCAAAACGTCGGGGAGCTTATAACGTTTATTCTGGCTTTTAACCCTGACACGGAAATAAAAGACAACAGCGGACGCACTCCGTTTGCGCTCGCCGCGGAAAACGAATGCTGGAGCGCCGCGAAAGCGCTTGCCGAAGGCGGGGCGTTTCTTTTCGCGGAAAATCCCGCAGGCGCTTCTGTCTACGATACAGCGGAGGCGGCGGGAATAGAAGGACTTCAGGCTGTAATCTGCGAAAAAACCGCAGAACAGCAGGACAGCTCAGGGCAGACAGCGCTTCATATTGCCGCGGCAAACTTAAATGCGGAGGCTGCGGCTCTCATTGTTGAAAAGACAAACAGCCTTTCTGTCCGCGATTCGCGCGGCAAAACGCCTCTGATGTATGCTTACGAAAATCCGCAGAATGAAGCCGCCGCGCAGATAGCGGCTCTCCTTCTTCTTTCCGGAGCGGAACCAACCCACGGGGAGTTTTCGTACTTTGAGACAGCTGTTCTCAAGCGCAACCTTTCCATGCGCTTTGATGAAGGAAAAACGCCGCTTCACATAGCCACGGCAAGCAGAAGCTGCGGATTTGTCAAATACCTTATTGACCGCGGCGCGCAAATCAACGCGAAGGATGTCTCGTCCTCTACGCCGCTGCACGAAGCTGTAATAAACGGCAGCGCGATCTGCGCACAAATGCTTATAAGCGCAGGCGCGGATGTCAACGCGCAAAACTCTTCCGGAAACACAGCGCTTCATCTTGTTATGCCAATAGAAGCGCGGTATATCATTTTTGACTCGCTTCTGGCAGCCGGTGCCGACCCGAATCTCAAAGACATTTACGGTGAAACACCGCTTCACATTGCGGCAAGAATTGCAATGAGCCGCGACATCATCGAAAAACTTGTTGACGCTGGAGCTGACTTAAACGAGCGAAACAAAAGGGGAATAACGCCGCTTGCGCTCGCGATAGAAAGAAACCAAATCCAGCAGGCAAATTTCTTTGTTACTCTTGGAGCCGATATCCACGCGGAAGGAATTGATGAAAGCACCGCGCTTACAAAAGCCTTTGCAAGCGGGATTGAAATGACCCGCGCTGTTCTTGTAAAAGAGAATGTGCAAACCCGCGATTCCGCGGGACGCACTCCGCTTCACATTGCAGTGGCGGATCAAGCGCCCGTCGAAATTATCGAGTACATTCTCGCCCTTGGAGCGGATGTCAACGCGCGCGACAAAAGTGGAAACACTGCTCTCCACACGGCAACGGCGAGCAATTCCCGGCAAATCGGGGAAATCCTTCTTGCGGCGGGGGCTGATGTTTTCTCAACCAACGTGTCGGGCGATTCTGTTTTAAGGATTGCCTTGACAAGGCGCGGGGGAAGGGAGGACTGGATTCTCAATTCCACTGTTATAAGGTCATACGACGGCGCGGGGAACACTCCGCTTCACTTGGCGGCGGAATGGAATCTTGCCCGCGTAATTCCGATTATCCTTGAAAAAGGCGGCGACATTAACGCCAAAAACTTTAACGGCGAAACGCCTCTATTTAACGCGGCAAAGGCGGATAACCCTGAAATGATCAGCGCGCTGCTTTCAGGACGGGACTCTTCCGCCGACATCAACGCAAGAAATTTTCTTGGCAATTCGGCGCTTTTTTCGTCCGTAATGTGGCAGGCGCGCAATTCCGCCGCCGCCTTAATTGACTTTGATGCCCGCGCAAACGGACGCAGGCTTATCAACGCAAAAAATCTAGCGGGCAAAACACCTCTCCACGAGGCGGCGCGGATAGGCGATAGAGAGTTCCTTGTAATGCTTTTGCGGGCAGGCGCGGATGTCAACGCGGCGGACGAAACAGGCGCTACGCCTCTTGTGGATGCGGTAACCGCCACAAGCGCCGAAATCGCGAAAGTTCTTTTGGAATACGGAGCGTCTCCTCTTATTCAGGATATGTACGGAAGAAACGCTTTCCATGCCGCCGCGGAAAACGCCGATGCGGACATTATCGCCATGCTGCGAAAAGCCGGCGCTAACCCGATGAGCCGCGACGCTTACGGCACAACGCCGCTTGCGCTTGCATTTAGGCGCGGGCATGAAATTATTAGCGCGGTTTTAGGCGATGATACCTCTGTAGCGGATTCCGACGGGAACACGCCAATTCATCTTGCGGTAGAAGAAGAGGCGGGAGAGGAAATTCTTGCAAGCCTCATTGCACAGGGCTTCCCTGTAAACAGCAGAAACCGCCGCGGAATGACTGCGCTTTCCATTGCGCTTAAAAAAGAAGATGAAAGCGCCATGCGCACCCTTTTGCAGGCGGGCGGCGACCCCTTTATAACGGATTCCGAAGGCCATTCCGTTGTGGAGAGCATTCTTTCCGAAAAAAATGAATATATTACGCTCCTTGCGGAATACACGGCCGGCGAAACCGACGCGATGGGGGACAACCTTTTGCATTACGCGGCGCGTCTTTCTTCCGCAGACATTGTGCACCAGCTGCGAAACACGCAGCTTGTTGACCCTTACGCCAAAAACATTGAAGGCGAAACGCCCGCGGATATAGCCGCCAGGTGGAAACGTCCTGAAATACAGGCGCTTTTGAAGTAAGCGGAGAAGACAGCATGAGTCGCGTATACAAATCCGCTGACGAGCTTGTCGGAAAAACCCCGCTTCTTGAGCTTGCGCATATTGAACGCGAATTTCAGCTTAAAGCGCGCGTTCTTGCAAAACTTGAGTTTTTTAACCCCGGAGGTTCAGTTAAAGACCGCGTTGCAAAAGCAATGATTAACGATGCGGAGCAATCCGGAAAGCTGAAAAGCGGCGCGGTTATCATTGAGCCTACATCGGGCAATACGGGAATCGGGCTTGCTTCCGCGGCGGCGGCGCGCGGGTATAAAGCTATTCTTGTTATGCCGGAGACAATGTCGGCGGAGCGCAGGCAGCTTATGCAGGCTTACGGCGCGGAAATTGTGCTGACCGAAGGCACAAAGGGAATGGCGGGCGCAATCGCGAAGGCAAAAGAGCTTGCCGCGGAAATAGAGGGCAGCTTTATTCCCGGGCAGTTTGAAAATCCGTCAAACCCGAAAGCGCACGCGGAAACTACTGGCCCTGAAATCTTTGAAGACACAAACGGCGAAGTCGACATCTTTATCGCGGGCGTTGGCACAGGCGGGACTATAACCGGCGCAGGCGGGTACTTAAAATCAAAAAAACCTGAACTGCGTGTCATAGCCATAGAGCCCGCCTCTTCCGCCGTGCTTTCAACGGGCATAGCGGGAGCGCATAAAATACAGGGAATAGGCGCGGGATTTGTGCCTGATGTTTTAGATACAAGCATTTATGACGAGATTATCGCCGTTGAAGACAAAGCCGCCTTTGAAACCGCAAAGCTTATAGGCAGAAAGGAAGGCATCCTCGCCGGCATTTCTTCTGGAGCCGCCGCGTGGGCAGCAATTCAGACGGCAAAGCAAAGCGAAAACGAAGGCAAAACCATCGTGGTGATTTTCCCAGACAACGGCGAGCGCTATCTTTCAACGGGGCTTTTTGCAGATTGACCGCGCCTTCCCCTCTGTGCCGCTATAGACCACAAGGGGCGTTTCCTGCTATGCTAATTGTCCGGTGCTTCTTAAACTTGCATTCAAAAACATAATTTCAAGGAAAAGCTCTGCCGCCATTGTGCTTTTCATATCGTTTGCGGTCGCGCTGCTCGTTCTCTTCAATTCGCTTTTTGACAGCACGGAGCGCGGCGTGGAAAGGCTTTTTCGCGGAGGCTTCACCGGCGACTTTATGATTCGCCCGATAAGCGATGTGTCCGCCTCCCTTTTTGGCGACGAAACGCCGGTTGTAGGCGAGCTTACCGAGCTTGACCCCCTCGTGCCGTTTGACGGAATATCCGCGCTCTTGAATTCCCTGCCGGAAGTAGAAGCGTTCGCCCCGCAGTTTTCAGGAATAGCCTACGCCGAAAACCCCGAAACCAGCGCACGTATTTCCGCGGCGCTTTTCGCAGTGCAGGCTGAAAAATACTTTACCGTCATGGACGAAATAATACCCGTTTCTGGCGGTCCTTTTGCGGACGGGGAGAGGGCGGCAATCCTCAACACCACAATGGCGGAAGCGCTCGGCCTTTCGGTTGGGGATGAGGTGCAGTTCGTGATTGCCGACGGACTCTCGTTCCGCATACGCGCCGTCCCCGTTTCGGGCATTATCTCCTACAGCATGGAAAATGAAATCCTTTCAAGAATTTGCCTTGTTGACGCTGAAACATTTTTGTCCTTGATGGGGATTTCTTCCGTGGTTCTTTCAAGCGGAGAGGAGGAAGGCTCATGGGGTTTGGCAGAGGGAAACCTTTCTGCAGATGCCGGGGACTCTTTGGGCATTGACGCGCTATTTATGGACACAACTGACGTTGACGCAAGCCTTTCAGGGGGTGCTGGCATCTTGTCCGCAGAAGAGCTTAAGAGCCTGGTCAGTGCCGACGCGGATTCCAGCGAAACGGCGGAGTTTTCTCCTGCCGATGTTTCTTCTTGGCACTTTATGACAGGCCGCCTTAATGATAAAACGGACGACAGCGGCTTTATAAAGAAGCTCAACAGGATTTTTAAGGAGCGCGGCTGGCCTGTTGAAGCCGTGAACTGGCGGTACGCGGGGGGAATGTCCTCGCTTTACCTTTACTGGCTGCGGGTAATATTCAACACGGGCGTTCTCATTGTGCTTGGCGCGGGGTTCATCGTCGTGAACAACGCGCTTGTTGTCAACGTTTTAAGCCGCACTAAAGAGATAGGGACAATGCGCGCGGTGGGGGCATCGGCGCCATACGTTTCCCGCCTTTTCATGGCGGAAACGTTCATGCTCACCCTTGCCGCGGGGGTCGCTGGTTCAACGCTAGGCTACATTTTTACGCTTGCGCTTAATTCCGCGCAAATATCCTTTACAAACAGCATTCTTGTGCAGCTTTTCGGCGGCGATGTCCTTGAAGCCTTTGTTTCGGGGAGAAACATAGCCCAAGCCTTCGCGCTTGTCATTATTCTCGGCGTGATTGCTTGGATTTACCCGGTGAGAATCGCGCTTTCCACAAGCCCGACTGTCGCCATGCAGGGGGAAGAGTGATGACGCTTGCGGCTTTGGCATTGCGCTCGATTTTAATGCGGCGCAAGCAGTATTTTCCGCTCTTTCTTGTTTGCGCGGTTTGCTCAGGAGTTTCCTTCTTTGTCTTTTTCCTTTCCAACGGAATGACGGAGGCATTCCGCGACAAGGCGCGAATTTACTATGGCGGCGACTTTCAGCTTCTCGGCGGAAGGGCGGCCATTCAAATTGACGACACAGAGGAGTTGCTCTCCATCCTTGAGCCGCTTGTGCCCCCCAATGTTCTTATAGCATCACGGGTTGTTGTTGGAGGAAGCAATTCGCTTTTTTATGAGGGGGCTGAAGTCCCCTTGCGCGTCATTATAGGCGTTGACTTTGAAACGGAACAAAGTCTTTTTAACCGCTTTACATACGCTTCGCAGGCCAGCGGCGCCGCGCCTGACCCCGCGCAGCTTGCAGGCACGAACAGCATTCTGCTTTCCGAGCGGACAGCCACAAGGCTAGGAGCTAGGGAAGGCGATGCCGTCACCTTTTTTTGCAGGACAGTGCAGGGCTATCTTAACTCCGTTGACTTCCGCGTCGCGGGCATTTTTCTTGACTCAAGTGTGCTCGGCCTTTATACGGCGTATTGCGACAAGGCAGTCTTGCGCGCCGCGATGGGAATGCCAGAAAATCTGTCGCACCGCATTTCCTTTATATTTCCCGACCCGCCTTCAGAAAAAGACATTGAACAATATCAGGCAAGGTTTTCCGAAGTCTTCAACATATATCCGCTTGTTTCCGACAAGCAGCTTTTTTACAATGACTTGCTTTACCGCAGGATTTTTGGAGATACCCCCACATACGCAATTATCACTCTTGACGCAAACCAAGAAGACGTGGGCGAGCTTAGCGCAGCGATGAATGCGGTTTTCGCAGTTATCATTGTCATGCTTTCGCTTATAATCGTTGTGGGGATAAGCAGCACGTACCGCGTCATTGTGCTTAGGCGCGTAAGCGAAATTGGCATATACATGTCCATAGGAATGCGCAGCCGCAGGATTGCATCCCTCTTGTTCTTGGAAACAATGTTTCTGCTTGTCGCGGGGATTGTCTGCGGGCTTTTGATTTGCGCCGCCTTGTGCTGCGCGGCGGGCTTTATTGACCTTTCATCGATTCCTGGAATTGACATTTTCCTTAATCAGGGCGTGCTAACCCCAATTCCGGCGTTTGCGCCCGCGGCGGTTTTCTGCCTTGTGGTGCTTGTAACAACGGGCTTGGCTGTTTTGTTTACTATCCGCCGAATTGTAACTGTAAGCCCGGTTGAGGCGATTAGGGCTATTTAGTTAAGAGTTTTTGAGTTCAGAGTTCGGGTATAACAAGGAGATATTCAGGTATAATATATGGTAGAATTGCTTATGAGAGATACAGGCTTAAGGCCGAAGGCTTGCGTTCTTTTCTTCCTTTTAGTAGCGGCGGTTGCCCCGCTTTGCGCGATTACGGCGGCGGAGGCCGACGCGCTCCTCTTGCAGGCGCAGAACAACACGCTTTTTGCAGAAACGGACTACGGCGCGGCCTACAACGTTATGCAGGAAAAGCCGGGGGAGGGGCGCACCGTTATAGAGGCTGTCATGTACCGCAGGGACAGCGCGGGCAAGTACGTTATTCTTGTGACGAATCCGCCGAAAGACCGCGGCAAGGGCTACCTGCAAGAGGACGATGTCATTTGGGCATACGACCCCGCCGACGGTCGCTTTACGTTTACAAGCGCTAGAGACAAATTCCAGAACACAAACGCGAACAACTCAGACTTTGGCCCGCAGTACTATTACCGAGACTATTCGATTGAATCATTCGAGGAAGTGAAGCTGGGCTCGATGGACTGCGTTTTCTTTGTGCTAAAGGCAAAGTCAGAGAAGGTTGACTACCCGGAGCTTCACATCTGGGTTACAAAGGATGACGGGCTTGTGCGCAAAAAGGAAGATTACAGCCTCTCCGGCAACAAGCTGCGCACAATCGCCGTGCCGTCCTACCAGTACCTAAGGACAGACGCGCGCACCTACTATGTCCCGGTTAAAATGCTTATTGTTGACGAGCTGCGCGGAAAGACTATCGGCGGCAAGTTCCAGAACGAAAGGACGGAAATAGCAATTTCCAACGTCTCGTTTGAAAGGCAAAGCTCTTCTACCTACGCAAAAGCATACCTTGAAATGATGAGCGGGCGGTAGCGCCTTTTAACTCTTGGAAAAATGCCGGACATTGACGCACAGCGCGGGGTCATCCTGCTTTTCCTGATTCTCCTTGCCGCGCTCGCCGCGCCGCTTCAAGCCCAAGACTCCCTTGACGGCCTTTTTGACAATGTGATGGACATTGACATTTCGGGCGGCAGCGCCTTTGGCGACGGCTTTACGGCATACGAGGAAGGCGAGGAGCCATCATTCTCTGACGACA